>JAQVQL010000034.1 GCA_028701595.1 Herbinix sp. | reverse complement strand
AAATATAGATCTTAGTGATGATCAGTACAGACGCCTGGAATCAGGTGCCAAGAAGGCGTATGAGAAGGGAATTAAGGAAACTCTTGTAATGGTAGACGACCTAGCATTTATCGTAAATATTAAGAACAATACTGTTATTACAGCGGTAAATGAAGGTGAAGAAAAGATTTTTACTAATATTGACGGTGCAGTAATTATATAAAGCCGGACCTTTTGGAGGCTAAGTATCCATGACTGATAGATTGGATACAAATGATTACAGAGCACGTTTAGGAGGTCATTTTTATGATGAGAGCATTATTTTCTGGTGTTTCTGGTTTAAAGGTACACCAGACTAGAATGGACGTAATAGGTAACAATATTTCTAATGTAAATACAATAGGTTTTAAATCAAGCGCTGTAGCATTTTCTGATGTTTTTTATCAGACTACACAAAGTTCATCTGGACCCAACGCTGCAACTGGTACAACCGGTCGTAATGCTATGCAAATCGGTCTTGGTTCCAATGTGGCATCAATTACATCATCCGTAGGAACCACAGGTGCATCACAAAGAACCGATAATCCTTTTGACGTTATGATTGAGGGTGACGGCTTCTTTATTGTTAATTATGGTGGAAGCAACTATTTTACAAAGGCAGGTTCCTTTGGTGTAGATGCTTACGGTACCTTATGTACACCGGCAGGTGCGCAGGTAATGGGCTGGCAGGTTGATCAACTAGATCCTACAAAGACCGTAGCAGACATGGTTTCTCCACTAAACATCATGTCACCTGAGAATCTATATGCGAATCCAGAAGCTACTAGCGCAGCATACATATCCGGAAATATTGACAAAAACGATACACAAGTTGCTTATAACGCAACAGGTAAGATGGTTAACTTAGGTTTCTATGACAATATGGGACACGGCTATAAGGCTGATTTAAGAGTAAGACAGTCTGCTGATGAAGGTACTAATGTATATGATGTGGATATAATAAACATAAAGGATGAGAAGGGCAAATCCATATTTGTTGTTGAAAATGAAGACGAAAACGGTGATATTACATACTCAGCATCAGGAATTAGGCGTGTTGCACTAGGTACCGTGACATATGATGCCACAGTAGATGAACAAACAGGAGAAGTAACCCTTACTGCATCAGATAGTGTAGCACTTATATTTAACGGCGCTGATGGTTCTTTTGTAAGTGTTGGAGATGGAGATATAGATGCCTCAAATGAAAGTGTTGCGCTGACCATAACAGCCGATGCTGGTGGTGCTAGTCCATTCAAATCAGTTGAAGTAGATTTCTCTAAGGTTACTATGTATTCTACCAGTGGTAATTCATCTCTGGAAGCAAACAGGGGAAGTCTTGATGGTATCGGAGCAGGTAAGCAGGTAGGTAATATGACGGGCATAAGCATTGATGCCTCAGGTAAGATTTACGGCAAATATGATAATGGTGACAGCAAGCTCTTAGGGCAGATAGCAGTAGCATCCTTTGCTAACCCAGCCGGTTTGGAAGCAATCGGTAACAGTATGTTTGCAGCTACTCAGAACTCCGGTGATTTTGACGGAATTGGTCAGGATCCCACACAGGGTGGCGGCAGTCTAACGACAGGCGTATTGGAAATGTCTAACGTAGATTTATCAGCACAGTTTACTGACATGATTACTACACAAAGAGGTTTCCAGGCAAACTCAAGAATTATTACAACATCGGATACTCTATTAGAGGAACTGATTAATCTTAAGAGATAAATAGCCATATATCATTAATGATGGGTGGCAGTTAAGCTGCCACCCCTTATTATAAATCATAGATGACAGGAGGGGTTGAGCATGATTGATGTTACAAGGTTAAACAATAGCAAGCTAACAATCAATGCAGAATTAATAGAAAGAATAGAAGAATTACCTGATACAGTCATTAAATTAACAACCGGAAATAAAATAATTGTAAAAGAAAGTAGACAAGAGGTAAAAGATTTAGTAAAATTATACAAAAAAGAGATATTAAGCAGAGATTTGTAGAGAATGCTTTATATAAAACGAAATATTTCAGATGACAAATTTACATAGGATGGAAGGTGGCAGGTTTGGATCTAGCGTCCATTATTGGATTGGTTTTGTGTGCAGTAGTTGTTATGTTTGGTATTGTGTTCGGGCAGGATATATCTGTTTTAGGAAATTTCGTTCATCCACCATCAATTTTGATTACACTTGGTGGTGCCTTTTGCAGTGTACTAATAATGTCACCGAGCTTGAAAGAATACCTAAATTATCTTAAAAGCTTTTCATTAATTTTGAAGGTTCAAATTACTAATGAAGAGGAGACTATAAAACAGATTATTTCTCTGTCAAACGTTGCCAGGAAGGAAGGACTACTGGCACTTGAGGAGGCTGCTAACGGAATAGATGATGAATTCTTGAAAAAGGGAGTTCTTCTAATAGTAGATGGCACTGATCCAGAGCTGGTAAGAAGTATACTGGAGACAGAGCTAAGCTGTATAGAGGACAGACACGCCAACGTTGTTGGTTTTTGGGATTCATTGGCCGCAATGGGTCCGGCTTGGGGTATGATAGGTACTCTAATAGGACTAATTAATATGCTGCAAAAAATGGATGATGCAAAGGCAATTGGCCCTGCAATGGCTGTTGCACTAATTACTACCTTCTATGGATCTGTTTTGGCTAACTGGATATGTATTCCCATATCTACAAAATTAAAAGCCAAAAACTCCAATGAAGTAATGGTAAAGGAATTAATGGTTGAAGGTCTGCTATCGATTCAAGCAGGTGAGAACCCAAGAGTTATAGAAGAGAAACTAAAATCATTCCTTTCTCCTACACGTAGGGAGGCTCTAAAAGCAGAAAGCGGTGAAGATATTGGCTAGAAAGAAAAGAGAAGAAGCTCCTTCAGGAGGTAATGCTCCGTGGATGAATACCTTCGCAGACCTAATGAATCTTTTGCTCTGCTTTTTTGTAATGCTTTTTGCTGCATCTGAAGTAGACGCGAATAAATTTCAGGAAATAGCCATATCTATGTCAAATTCCATTGGTATATTTGATGGCGGTGGAAAAGCATTTGGTGAAGGTCCGCTTATATCTTCTGGAATGTCACAACTTAATAATCTGGATCAATATACCACGAATATGGGTAAACAGGGGCATGAGATTAAGACAGAAGATGAAGGCGAATACGATCCCACAAGCCAGGAAAACACAGAGGATTCAGATTTTCAAGGTAGTCTTGGTGAGGCATATGAATTGATGCAGGAAAAGATGGAAGAAATCTCAGGGGAGATGTATGGTACCCTAGAAACACTAACTGATGATTATAATCTGGGTGATTATGTAGAGCTAAGCATAGACCCGGAATTTAGATATATACAGCTGTCTATGAAAGGCTCAATTCTATTTAAGTCAGGTAAAGCTGATATCATAACTGAAGCAAGACCAATTCTTTCTAAGATTGGAGACATATTAAACGAGTTTGAAGGATATACCATTGAGCTAATTGGGCACACAGATAATGTACCTATGACAAGTCCAACCTTTAAGGATAATAACTGGCTGTCTTCTGCAAGAGCGCTAAATGCCGCAGAATTCTTAATAGAGAACAATAAGCTTAATCCTCAGAATGTTAAGTACTCAGGAAGAGGAGAGTATGAGCCAATTGCTGATAATGATACCTCAATTGGACGATCTAAGAATAGAAGAATTGAAATTAGAATATTCAATGAATACAGTGGAAGATAGGCATTTGTTTTAGATAAAGAAGAATAAATCGAAAAAGGGGAGTCCTTAGAATGAGAAAGAATATTTTAACAATTATCATACTTGCAATGTGCTTAATAAACATTGTACTTTCAGCCATCCTGATATTCGTAATGGTTCCTAATGTTAACAAATCAACAGCTCTTGTAAATAAAGTAGCACAAATAATTGATTTGGAGCTGGAATCACCTGATGATGCCATAGCTAATATCGCAGTATCGGATATTGAGACACATTTGATTGAGGAAAAACTAACCTGTTTACTTGCAAAGAGTGATGATGAGGATCATTATGCAGTACTTTATCTATCCTTATCCGTGAATAAGACCCATGATGATTATCTGGACCTACAACCATATATTGGACAATATGAAAACGATATGAAGGAAATTGTTACTGATGAATTTGCTAAGTATACTATTGACGAAGCAAGATTAGTGAAAGACAAAATCAAGGATCAGGTTAAGATTCGTATACAGGAGCTTTTTAAATCAGATTTTGTGATAAATATATCCTTTGGAAATATATTGTTTCAATAAGAAAATTGATGATTTATTGAATAATTTGTGTTATCATTGGTGTAGAAATCGGTTCAGCGAAGCTTAACCTTTGAAAAGAAACCGCTATGCGGCTTCTTTCATTAGATTTTATGCCACCTGTGGTAGTGCCACAAATGGTACGGGAATGGGAGGAAGTCATGAGTGATGTATTATCCCAAAATGAGATAGATAATCTGCTTGCAGCGATTAGTAGCGGGGAACTCGATGCTGACGAGTTTAAGCAAACGAATGAAAAGCATGTCAAGATTTATGATTTTGCTAGACCTTCCAAGTTTTCGAAGGAACACCTGCGAACACTTAATATAATATTTGAACACTACGGAAGATTATTGGCTACCAATCTTCCGGCTTATTTACGGAAGAACGTTCAGGTAGAGGTTATCAATTCTGAAGCTGTTACATATTCGGAGTTTACCAATGCCCTATCAAATCCTGTTTTACTGGGGGTTGTAGATTTTGCTCCTTTAGACGGACAGATTATCATAGAACTGGCTGATAATCTTGGATATGCCGTTGTAGATAGGATGCTAGGTGGCGGCGGATATCCCCTGGAAAAAGTTAGAGATTTTTCGGAGATTGAGCTTTCTATTATCGAACGAATTTTTAATGTCTGTACGAATCTACTTCGTGAGCCATGGGCAAATGTTATTGAAATTGAGCCTAGGCTTATGCGAATTGAGACAAACTCACAATTTGCACAGATAATTTCGCCAAGTGAGATGATTTCAATTATTACCTTGAATATCAAAATCGGTAATATAGAGGGAATGATGAATATTTGCTTGCCTTATGTGTGTCTGGAGCAAGTTATTGATAAGTTGAACACTAAATATTGGTATTCGACCATGCAGTCGAGAGATGATAAGTCATATAATGATCTTATAGAAATTGCTATATCAAGGGCAAGGGTACCGCTTAGAGCTGTATTAGGAAAAAGCACAATATCTGTCAATGATTTTATGAACATGCAGCGAGGCGATATTATTAAGCTAAATTCTAAGGTAGACGATGAATTGAATGTATATGTTGGCAATTTGAATAAATTTACCGCGCTTCCCGGAGCCTCGGCAGGCACATATGCGGTTAAGATTTCATCAATTATTCGAGGAGAGGAGTAACAGTATGGATGGAATGTTGTCCCAAGAAGAGATAAATGCTCTACTGAATGGCTTGGAGCCCGATGATGGGGATACGGATGATACAGATGATACGAAGTATTTGACAGATGCAGAGAAAGATGCAGTAGGTGAGATATCAAATATCAGCATGGGAACAGCCGCAACAACTCTATTTTCCTTAGTAAACCAAAGAGTTGTGATTACAACCCCTGTTGTAGAATATGCCACATGGAAGGATATATCCAGAAGCTATGACAAACCCTGTGTTTTTATTCAGATTTATTATGAGGATGGGTTAGATGGCAATAATATATTGATTTTAAGAGAAAAAGATGTTAAGGTCATTACTGACCTAATGATGGGTGGTGACGGTACTAATACGGAGGGTGAGTTATCAGATCTTCACCTAAGTGCGATAAGCGAAGCGATGAACCAGATGATGGGCTCCGCTGCCACCTCGGTTTCTTCTATGTTGGAAACCAGAGTTGTTATTTCACCTCCTACAGCCACCAAGGTAGATTTAGATGATAACATAAGTGGTGGAGAAATAGCGGAATTCTTGAAAGGGAAATTCGTTAAGGTTTCCTTTAATATGATTATAGGAGATTTGGTAGATAGTGTATTGATGCAGCTTTATCCATTTGACTTTGCAAAGAATCTTTACAGGGAATTTATGGCGGTAAACTCCATGGAGAGTGAGATTCCTCCCAAGCCGCAGAGCTCTAGGCCAAAAGATGAACCTAAAGCAACACAAACACAGAATACATATGAGCAACCCGATGTACCAACAGGAAATATACCAATTAATAACATGGCCGGAATGATGCCAAACAGTGCACCTTATATGAATCAACAACCTGCGTATATGCCCACATTTCAAGATGTAAATATACAGCCGGCACAGTTTGCGCCATTTTCGCAAATGGCACAGCAAATGGTACCCCCTGAGAATATAGATTTACTTATGGATGTACCCCTTGAGGTTACAGTTGAGTTAGGTAGGACAAGCAAGTCAATAAAGGATATATTGGATTTTGCACCAGGAACAATAATTGAGTTGAATAGACTAGCAGGAGAACCCATTGATGTTCTAGTCAACGGTAAATTCGTTGCAAAGGGTGAAGTGGTGGTCATGGAAGAAGCCTTCGGCATCAGAGTAACAGAAATTACTAAGCAAAGGCAGTAAAATAATACATTATGATAGGAGAATTAAAATGGCAAAAAATATTTTAATTTGTGATGATGCAGCGTTTATGAGGATGATGATCAAAGATATTTTGGTCAAGAATGGTTATAACATCGTAGGGGAAGCAGAAAATGGTTTAAGGGCTATTGATAAATATACCGAAACCAAACCAGACTTAGTTATGATGGATATTACCATGCCGGAAATGGATGGAATTCAGGCATTAAAGAAGATAAAGGCACTTGATCCCACAGCCAATGTTATTATGTGCTCGGCTATGGGTCAGCAGGCTATGGTTATAGAATCTATCCAATCAGGAGCTAAAGATTTTATTGTTAAGCCATTCCAAGCGGATAGAGTTTTGGAGGCTGTGAAGAAAGCAGTAGGTTAAACAAGGATGTCTATGAAAACTACTTACATATTACTAAATACATTTGAAGAGAAAATTGTAGATGGAGTGAACAATGCAAAAAGTGAGGCTACTCCTGAAAGCTTTTCCACAACAAATAATGTATTACAGCTGCTTGGGCTTGTTCTGTTATTAATAGTTATCTTAATCGCAGCCTATTATACTTCCAAGTTTGTTGGAAGATATAAGATGGGGCAGCTTAAGAATTCTAACATTCAGGTGATTGAGGCTTACAGAATAAGTACTAACAAGATGCTACAAATAGTTAAAATAAGCAATAAGTATTTGGTTCTTGCTATTAGTAAGGATAATATTACTTGTATTACTGAGCTTGATGAGAGTGAAGTGTTAGCACATGAGATTAACGAGGATGAGAAACAATCTTTTCGTCATATATTTGAGAAGATAAAAGGAAAAAAAGAGTAAAGGTTGGTATCCATGATTGCATCGGAATTAAAGCGGTTTGGAAAGAAGATGGCAGTAGGCATTTTGTTATTAGTAGTTGGATTAGTGCTATTATCCAATGTTAGACAGGTATCAGCTGCAAATATAGGGGATACCATTACATCTTCCGAGACAACGGATGATGTTCGTGGCACTACAAATAATGTTAGTGGTACATTGGGACCTCTAGAATTCAGGTTAAACACTGATGAGGATGAGGGAAGCTTAGCTGCTACATTGCAGATACTGCTTGTTCTAACTGTAATTACGCTAGCCCCATCAATTTTAATAATGGTGACCTCGTTTACGAGAATAATAATCGTGCTTCATTTTGTTAGGTCAGCCCTTGGTACTCAGACAACACCACCAAATCAGGTGCTAATCGGATTAGCTTTATTCTTAACCTTCTTCATTATGTCCCCTGTTATCACTCAGGTAAATGCAAACGCAGTTACGCCTTTGTCAAGAGGAGAAATAACTCAGGAGGAAGCATTCAAAGCTGGAGCGGCTCCTATCAGAACATTTATGTTGGAGCAGACAGACGTTAAGGACTTAAGATTATTTATGGATATAGCAGGTATTACAACAGTAGATACTGTGGATGAGATTCCGATAACCGTTGTAATCCCTTCTTTCATTATAAGTGAACTAAGACAAGCGTTTATAATAGGCTTTTTGATATACCTACCCTTTATAATAATTGATATGGTAGTGGCATCCACACTTATGTCCATGGGTATGATGATGCTGCCACCCACAATGATTGCCATGCCCTTTAAAATATTGTTATTTATAGTAGCGGACGGATGGGGTCTTGTGATAGGAGGATTAGTTAAGACATTCTATTAGCGGCTAAGGAAGGTGTTAATGAAAGGAGAAGTGCAATGAATGAAAATATAGTAATTGATATCGCAAGAGAAGCTATATTTTTGATAATTAAGGTAGCAGCTCCTATTTTGATAGTATCCTTAAGCGTTGGACTAATTGTTAGTATACTGCAGACAGTAACATCGATTCAGGAGCAGACCCTCACATTTGTTCCTAAGTTAATAGCAATATTACTCATAGTAGTATTGTTTGGAAACTGGATGTTAACATCCATAAAAGAATTTATGGTTGAACTATTTTCTAATTTTTCTTATTACATTAATGCCATATGACGTTTACAATAGCAGACTTCGAGATATTTTTATTAATACTTGTGAGGATGAGTGGATTTATATATACTGCTCCTTTATTTTCATTAAAAAACGTTCCTGTCAGAGTTAAGGCGGGTTTTTCTATATTTCTATCTATAATACTTTTTTATACCATCCCATTGTCGGAAGCCGAATACATAGGAGTCATCGGTTTTGCGATATTGGTCCTCAAGGAAGCAATCGCAGGCGCTCTAATGGGCCTGTTTTCGAATATAGCATATCATATATTGGCATTTGCTGGACAAATCATGGATATGGAGATAGGATTCTCCATGATAAATCAATTGGATCCGATTACAAATATACAGACTACGATAACTTCTAATTTGTATGGTAATCTTATTCTGCTTATGATGATAGTGACAAATCTGCATCATCATTTTCTAAAGGCGGTTGTAGATTCATATCAGGTTATAGGTTTGGGGCAAGCTGTATTTCCGCCCAATATGTATCTCCTGATGGTGCGCTTTATAGTAGACTATTTTATAATAGCTATGCGTATAGTTTTACCCATATTTGCAGCCATATTAGTTGTCAATACGATATTAGGAGTTCTTGCTAAGGTAGCACCGCAGATGAATATGTTCGTTATTGGTATGCAGCTGAAAATATTTGTAGGACTTATTGTCTTATATTTGATAATAGGACTTACACCATCAGTCGCTGACTTTATCTTTAACGAGATGATGGAAATGCTGCGGGCCATCATCGAAGTAATGAAAGGGTAGCGGTGAAGTAGATTGAAACAAGCCAGTTGGGAAGTAGGAGCAGAGCGTAGGTACATGCTTCCTTATCATCTTCAATTCTTTGCAGAGGGAACTGAAAAGACAGAGCAGCCGACAGCAAAGAAGCTCTCAGATGCAAGATCGGAAGGGCAGGTAGCGAGAAGTAAGGAGCTTACCACTTCTGCTGAGCTTATAGCTATGTTTCTAGCCTTAAGAATCTTCTTAGGATATATAATAGATAAATTTCTAGAGACCTTCAATAGCATATATCAGAATATCGATTTGATGTCAAAGGGTGAATTTACAACTAGTATGGCAGATGGATTGATGAGAGATGCCATATTTAAAATTATTGCAATCTGTTTTCCCTTATATGTGATAGCTATCCTTGTATCTTTTGTTGTAGTCCTGGTACAGGTAAAGTGGAAGCCATCAGGCAAACCGTTAAAACCAAAATTAAGTAGACTAAACCCAATCAGTGGCTTTAAGAAAATATTTTCTAAGGATAAACTATTCACTCTGCTCGTAGAGATTGTAAAGATAGTTTTAATTGCATATATAGCATATGACACGCTAAAGAAAGAGTGGAATACACTTCTTGTTCTATATGATATTAGCTTATTTCAGGCTATAGCCCTTATTGGTGATATCGTTATCGATTTGGGTATTAAGATTGGTATTATCTTTTTTGTGGTTGGACTTTCAGATTTTATATTTCAAAAATTTAAATTTAAAAAAGATATGAGGATGACCAAGCAAGAGATTAAGGATGAATTTAAGCAATCAGACGGGGATCCTCAGATAAAAAGAAGAATTCGAGCAAAGATGATGGAAGCATCCCAAAGAAGGATGATGCAAAGGCTTCCCGAAGCTGATGTAGTCATAACGAACCCGACCCATCTGGCGGCTGCGATTAAATACGATAGGGAAGAGCTGGGGGCACCAATTCTTTTAGCAAAGGGAGCAGATTATCTGGCCATTAAGATAAAAGAAGTGGCCAAGGAGAATAATATTGAAATCGTAGAAAATAAACCTTTGGCAAGGATGCTTTACTACAACGTAGATGTAGGAGACGAAATACCACAGGAGCTGTATCAAATGACAGCAGAAGTCCTTGCATATGTATATAAGCTTAAGGGAAGAATTTAAGCTTACGGCTTAAGGGAAGATTTTAAGCGTTAGTTAAATGGAAGATTTGAAGGGAGACATGGCATGAAGAGAAATGATATAGCTGTTGGACTATATATATTAGCGGCAATCATGTTTTTAATCATACCAATGAATCCCCATTTGTTGGACTTCTTTCTTGCACTTAATATTTCAATAGCATTGGTAGTATTATTTAATTCCATGTTTATCAAGGAAGTCCTTAATATGTCGGCATTTCCGACAATACTTTTGTTTACAACAATATTTCGTATTTCACTAAATGTATCTAGTACAAGACTTATTCTATCTACAGGTAATCCTGGTAGTGTTGTCAGAGTGTTTGGTGAGTTTGTCGGTGGCGGTAATCTGGTAATAGGCGTAGTAATATTTATTATACTTATCTTAGTTCAATTCGTAGTCATTAACAAAGGCTCAGAAAGAGTAGCTGAAGTAACTGCTAGATTTACACTTGACGCTATGCCCGGTAAGCAGATGGCTATAGATGCGGACCTAAATACCGGTGCTATTACTGATATAGAAGCTATGGCAAGAAGACAGAAGATTCAAGATGAAGCAGCCTTCTTCGGATCCATGGACGGTGCAACCAAATATGTTAAGGGTGACGCTGTCATTGGACTTATTATTACAGTAATAAATGTAGTCGGTGGTATGATTACAGGTATGGCACAAGGTATGACAGCCATGGATGCGATACAGGAATATTCCATACTCACTATAGGTGATGGACTCGTATCACAGATTCCCTCATTAATGATATCATTGGCAACTGGTATCTTAGTAACAAAGGTATCTAAGGAAGCGGATTTCGGAAATCTGCTTATGGGACAGCTATTCTCCATACCGAAGACATTATACATTGTGGGGTCCAGTATGATAATACTTGGAATAGTTACACCCCTTAATTTCTTCCTTTTTGCAGCTTATGGTCTAGTCTTTATATTCTCGGCTAGATCAATTGCAGAGAAGTTGGAGATAGAATCCATTGAAAAAGAGGTGTCTTCAGAGGAAGCAGAGGCTGACGAGATACGGAGACCTGAGAATGTGGCATCCCTCTTACAGGTGGACCCTATCGAACTGGAATTTGGTTATGGTATTATACCCTTGGCTGACATGAATCAAGGAGGAGATTTACTTGATAGAGTGGTTCTTATTAGAAGACAGATAGCAATTGAACTGGGAACTGTAGTTCCCATGATAAGGTTGCGTGATAATATACAGCTTAATCCTAATCAGTATATTATTAAGATCAAGGGCATACAGGTTAGTGAAGGCGAAATACTATTTGATCATTATATGGCTATGAACCCAGGATATGTTGAGGAGGAGATTACTGGAATACCTACATTTGAGCCGTCATTTAACCTACCGGCCATATGGATTACAGAGAGCCAAAGAGAAAGGGCAGAATCCTTAGGATATACTGTTGTGGATCCTCCCTCCATTATAGCTACTCATTTGACAGAGGTTATCAGAAACCATATTAATGAGCTTCTTACAAGACAGGATGTACAGAATCTTGTGAACAATATTCAAGAAACTAACCAAACACTGGTTACGGAGCTAGTTCCAAAGCTTCTTAGCATAGGCGAAATACAGAAGGTTCTTCAGAATCTACTGAGAGAGCAGATATCTATCAGAGATCTTGTGAGTATTCTTGAAACCTTAGCTGATTATGCCCCCTCCACTAGAGACATAGATGTGCTTACTGAATATACCAGACAGAATCTAAAAAGAGCAATTTCCATAAAATACTTTCCTGATGGTGAGATGACTAGTGTGGTGACCTTAGACCCTAAGGTTGAACAGAATATTATGGATTCGGTCAAGCAGACAGAGCAGGGTTCTTATTTGTCACTTGATCCTGAAGTCACAAGAGAAATCATGGAATCGGTTCAAGCTGAGATTGGGAAGCTTGAGGAATTGGGCAAAAACCCGATTATTGTTACCTCTCCGATTGTAAGAATGTATTTTAAACGATTGACACAGGATTACTTTAGAGATTTGACCGTGGTATCATATAATGAGATTGATTCAAATGTTGAATTACAGTCAGTAGGGATGGTGACAGTATAATGATTATCAAAAAGTTTCAAGCAAATACCGAAACAGAAGCTATCATTCTTGCCAAGGAGGAGCTCGGTAAGGATGCTATCGTAATGAATATCAAGACTATTTCACCTAAGGGCCTTTATAAGCTATTTCGAAAGCCGTTAGTTGAGGTGACGGCTGCTATCGATGATAACATTTCCTATAAAAATGATAAGCTTACAACGCCCAAGAAACAGACTTTTCCTGATGTAATATATGATGAACCAGCTGCTTCGATTCAACCTGAGGTTGAACATAGTAAGGAATCATCAGCTATAGAAGAAAAGCTTAACAACCTTCAGAATCTTCTTGAAAAGCAGATAGTTGATAAAGATACAATTAAGGAGGATACGAAGAAAAAGGGAAAAACAGCAAGCAAGAATCTTGCTTGTATACAGCTTATATATAATCAGTTGATATTAAACGAGGTTGATGAGAAATATGCCAACCAAATTATTAGTGAAATCGAAGGTACACTTAAGAAGGATTCCTCTATGGATAATATATTATCCAGTATCTATCAAAAGATTGTTCTTAAGCTTGGACAACCTACTACCATAAATCTAAAGGGTAATACTCCAAAATACGTGTTCTTTATAGGACCGACCGGTGTAGGGAAGACTACTACCATTGCCAAGATTGCATCTAAATTTAAGGTAGAAGAAAAGGCAAAAGTAGCATTCCTTACTTCAGACACCTATAGAATAGCCGCTGTAGAGCAGCTTAGAACCTATGCCAATATCCTTGGCATACCACTGAAGGTAGTATATAATATAGATGAGATGAAGCAATCGAGAAAAGAATATTCTGATTTCGATATAGTCTTTGTTGATACTGCAGGTCGCTCTCATAGAAACAAGAATCAAAGAGACGATATAGAAAGCTTAATGAAAGCAATTCCCGAAAATGAAAGAGAAATTTATCTGGTCCTTAGCGCTACAACAAAATATCGTGATTTAGTGAATATAACAGAGGCTTATTCAGAAATGGTTGGTTATAATTTGATTTTTACCAAACTAGACGAGACTAGCAGTGTAGGGAATTTGTTTAATATTAGAATGCTGACAAATGCACCCCTTTCCTATGCTACATTTGGGCAGGATGTACCGGATGATATCGACAGAATTGATCCTCAGAGCATAGCAAAGCAACTACTAAGGGGGCAATAATATGGATCAAGCTGAAAAATTAAGAAAGATTGTTAAGGAGCAAAATACAGCAAAACGACATATTTCAAGAGTCATAACAGTTACCAGTGGAAAGGGCGGAGTTGGTAAATCCAGTATAGCTGTTAATCTGGCCATAGCCTTAAGTCGTCTTGGCAAGAGAGTAGTTATTATTGAATCCGATTTTGGTCTAGCCAATATCGAGGTAATGCTAGGAATACGTCCTACATATAATCTAGCTGACTTGACGTTTAGAGGTAAGAATTTG
>JAQVQL010000289.1 GCA_028701595.1 Herbinix sp. | reverse complement strand
TGGATTATGGTGATGTCATTGTCCACGTATTTTCTAAGGAAGACAGATTGTTCTATAACCTTGAGAGAATTTGGAGAGATGGCAAAACTATTACTAAAGAGCAGCTTGATATAATATAAGATAATGGTAAATGACAAAAAGACAAAAAGACATAGGAACGTTTCTATGTCTTTTTGTCTTTTTCTATTAGAACATTCTAAATAATCCTATAACAATTCCTAATATCTGAAGATCCTCTACAATAATCGGTTCCATGGCATCGTTTTCGGGTTGTAGACGGATATAGCCATTTTCTCTATAAAATGTCTTAACAGTAACCTCTTCATCAATAAGTGCTACCACATAATCACCGTTCTTAGCATGGGACTGCTTCTGAATAAGTATCTTATCTTGGTCGAATATACCAGCATTTATCATGCTTTCTCCCTTAACCCTAAGCATAAATGTCTCGCTGTTTGGCATGAATTCAGACGGAATAGGAAAGTAGCTGTCTACATTCTCAACGGCAAGGATTGGTTGTCCTGCAGTAATGGTTCCAACAATCGGAACGTTTACAAGCTCTCGTCTGGTTAGGTTGAATTCATCATCAATAATTTCGATAGCTCTAGGCTTTGAAGGGTCTCTGCGGATGTATCCGTTCTTTTCAAGAGTCTCTAAATGAGAATGTACAGACGAGGTTGATTTTAATCTAACGGCCTCGCAGATTTCACGAACTGACGGCGGATACCCCTTGTTAATAATCTTTGTTTTAATAAATTCTAGTATTTCCTTTTGTTTTGTACTTATCCTTCCATATCCCATAAATATATGCCTCCTCATAATAAATACACTATAGGTTACATTCGTTTATTTCATTCAGACAATATTTATTGCATAAAATGCGTTTACTGCACTGATTTATTCTTCTTAATGTGGACATTATAGCATATAAGGAAAGATAATGCAAAACTTATGTTCTGAAAAACGAAGAAATGTTTGCATTAAAAAGAATATATGTTCGAAATAACTATTGACAAACAAATGTTTGTTCGATATAATTGATATAAACATACGTTCGTATCATTTGTTCGGGTTTTATATAAAAAACTTTTTCTATTAAGACATCAGATGACCATGGCTCGTACTATAATATAGAAATACAATGTGAAGTTGATTAGGAGGTACCATTATGAATAATTCTTATCTTAATAATCTAGATTATGAGCCTTTAAGGAAAACAACTAATAGAAATAAAATCAGATGGATTGCAGTAATAGTATTATTTATTGTAATGATATTTACTGTTATTCTTGCTACAAAGAAAGTTACAGCAAAGAGAGATGGATACCGAGTTAAGCAGGTTACAAGTATAGAGATACAAAGGGGAGATACCCTATGGAGTATTGCATCAAGACATATGTCCGATGAGTATAACGATTTGAATGATTATATAGCTGAGATAATGGTAAGCAATGGATTGTCTTCTGATAATATACAAGCCGGTAACCATATAATTGTTCCATATTATGCAGATGCTTCTCAGTAGGCGCTAGTATATAATTAAAACTTGACTTTTAGGGCAGAATATCATAACATACGAGATAAGATAATCATGTTTTATATATAAAGGCTATGAAGAGAAGAGTAATCTTAATGATAACGCACAGAGAGTTCCGCTAAGCTGAGAAGGAATGGGAATCTTATGATGAAACAAGCCTCGGAGTCGCATACGGATCTGAAGAATTTCAGTGATGCTATGACGTGTGTCTACGTTACAGGGCTAAGGTATATATGTACCTAATGAGTTTGATATGGTAACATATCAATAAAATAGGGTGGCACCGCGAAGCTTTCGTCCCTACGATTGTTCCGATTTTATATTGGAATGTCGTGGGTTTTTTTATATTGAGGAGGATAAATCCTCCGTTGTAGTCATTATTTTAAAAAAAATCAATTGAGGAGGATTTGGATGAAGAAGGAGAATGAATTCAGAAGAAGACCGGAGCTTGAAAGACCTAAGTTTCCTAAGAGAGCTGTTGTTACAGCCGGGATGCCTTACGGTAATAAAGAGCTACACTTTGGACATATCGGTGGTGTGTTTATTCATGCCGATGTATTTAGCAGGTTTTTAAGAGATAGAATTGGTAAGGAAAATGTGATATTTGTGTCAGGCACCGACTGCTATGGGTCACCTATATTAGAGAGCTACAGAAAAGCATGTGAGGAAAATGGTTATACAGGTTCTATCGAGGATTATGTATCGGTGAATCATGAAAAGCAGAAAAAAACCTTGGATGATTATGAAATTGCTATAAATCTATTTGCTACATCCGCATTTGGAAGAAGCGGTGAAATTCATAATAAGGTATCTGAGGAGGTTTTTGAGCTTCTTTATGAGAAGGGATATCTTGATAAGCTATCTACACCACAGTTTTTTGATCCTGAATTTAAGGTTCTTTTAAACGGAAGACAGGTAGTGGGAGAATGCCCAATAGAGGGCTGCAGATCGGAAAGAGGTTATGCTGACGAATGTGCTTTGGGACATCAGTATATGCCTTCGGAGCTCATTAATCCTAAGAGTACGCTATCAGGGAAGACTCCAGAGATTATTAAGGTAACTAACTGGTATTTTAAGCTGGAGGAATTCCAGAAGCTGCTTACGGATAGAGTGGATTACCTTAGAAAGAATACAAACTCAAGAAAATACCTAGTAAATACTATGGAAGAATTTTTAAGAGACCCGATGATATATATTAAGAAGAACCAGCTTCCTAAACTCAAGGAAATTATTGATAAATTACCTGAGCATGAATATATTGAAGAAGAGAAGAAGCCTTCAGTAACACTAGTATTTAAGAACTTAAAAGATAGAGAAGAGTCTGCCGAGATTATTTCAAAACATGGCTTGAATTTCCGTACAGGAAAGACCTTAGTACCATTTCGACTAACAGGCAATATTGAATGGGGCGTAAAGACACCCGTTAAGGAAGGCCTTGAGGACTTGACATTTTGGGTATGGCCTGAATCCTTATGGGCTCCCATATCATTTACCAGAGCCTATCTGGAAAATGGCGACGCTTCCTCGAAGGATTGGAAGGACTGGTGGTGCTCTACTGATGCAAATGTCTATCAGTTCATCGGAGAGGATAATATATACTTCTATGGGATAGCTGAGATGGCTATGTTTATGGCATTACAGGATGAAGAACCTAAAATAGTAGCCAAGGATGGGGAATTATTACTCCCACATCTCATTGCCAACAATCATGTATTGTTTATGGATAAAAAGGCAAGCTCTAGCTCGGAAATCAAGCCTCCCATGGCAAGTGAGCTTCTTCAGTACTATACAAATGAACAGCTAAGGATGCATTTTATCAGCTTTGGTCTCGATAATAAGAGCGTAAGCTTTCAGCCTGCTGTATATCAGACTGAAGAGATAGAAGGTATTGATCCTGTACTTAAGGAAGGAAATCTTCTTACAAATGTATATAACAGATTAATTCGTTCCTGCTTCTATACGGCTCAGAAATACTATGATTCCCATA
>JAQVQL010000033.1 GCA_028701595.1 Herbinix sp. | reverse complement strand
GTATATCAGACTGAAGAGATAGAAGGTATTGATCCTGTACTTAAGGAAGGAAATCTTCTTACAAATGTATATAACAGATTAATTCGTTCCTGCTTCTATACGGCTCAGAAATACTATGATTCCCATATTCCTGAAGGAAATGTTAGTGAAGAGATATTAGAGGAAGCCAAGAAGGTTATTCTTAAGTACGAAAGACATATGTATAACCATGAATTTCATAGGATATCTGATTTAATAGACAGCTATGTCCGCACAAGTAACAAGTATTATGTTAATAATATTCGGACCGCTGACAATAATGAAGATGATGCTCTTCGCAGGCAAATATTGATTGATTCTCTATATGCAGTACGTGTTGCGGCTACATTAGTACATCCACTGGCTCCAAGCGGTGCAGATATGGTGAGAGATTATCTGGGAGTAGACGAAAGAATATGGGATTGGAATACAATATTTGAACCACTGGATTATTTTATTCCAAACATTAAAGATCATCAGTTGAAATTCCTTGAGCCTAGAGTGGACTTCTTTAAGAAACATGATAGTCAGCTGGATTAATGCATAAAGTAACAATTGCTGATGCTTTGACTATATCATAATTGAAAGAAGGTCATTATGAAGAAATCGGGAGAAATGCAAATAAAGCATGAAATATTGATAAATGTTCTAGGTGATATGTTAAGTGCGAGAGTTATTCATGCTGATTATAAAACTACACAATTACACGGTGGCACACTAGGTGATGTACGCCTTGTAATTGGTGTGGCAGAAGCTGATGACGGTAAAAAAATCCCATATCAATTTGTCCTTAAGAAACAGAAAAAGTGGGAGCGCTATGGTGATACAGATTCCTGGCGACGGGAATATGACCTTTATACTTCGGATTTAGGTAAGCTATTTGGTGATTCGCTTCGTTGGCCTACATGCTATTATTCAGAAATGGATGAAGATGAGTTTCAAATCTGGATAGAATATATCGAAGGAACAACGGGTTTAGACCTTACTGTCGATATGTATGAGCTTGCAGCTAGGGAATTAGGACGGTATCAGGGCAGATTATACTCAGAGCAGCCTACAGTATTAAAGACACTAACTAATCTTAGTAATGTGGACTTTATGAAGGATGATTACCTTCACTACAGGTCTTGGAATGAAGTGTATGATTACATACGCTCTGATGATTGTGGCTTACCCAAGCATTTACGTGACATGCTCATTGATATTGATGAGAATTCTGACAAAATATTTAATAAAATTGCAAAATTACCCATAGTTTTATGTCATAGGGATTTCTGGCTGGCTAACATATTTGTCAAGGATGATAATATACGTCTTATCGATTGGGATACTTCCGGATGGGGCTACATGGGAGAGGATATAGCTAGCCTGATAGCGGATGAGTCGGAAGTGGATCATATGATAGAATACTACAATCGCTGTATACAGGCCTATTACATAGGCTTCTCAGAGTATGTAGACGTCTCGCATATATCGGATAATTGTATATATGAGATGATTTTGATTAAGTTTGGTTACAGGCTTGTTGAAAACTATAAATTCTCCGAAACACAAGATGAAAGAAAGCTTTTTATGGATACACTGCAAAAAATCTATGTGATGAAAGCCTAAAGAAATTAAGTGCTATACGAAATGTGAGGCATGTGAAGTTGATTAATATAACTAATGTAATAAAAAATTGGGGATTTCATGATATGTGAACAATGCTTTATGCATACAGATTTGGGACCACATAATGCGATGATGAGAACAAATGGCCAGGTAGTACTAATTGATTTTGATGACTCTGGTATTGATAGCAAATAAAGGAAGCTGCTATAGTCCTAATAGTATTGGGAGCTATGGGGCTTTCTTTTTACTTACAGAAAACGATTAGAGTGTTAATATTATCGAATGCTTTGCGAAAAAATAACCTGTGCTCCTGTACAGCCTAGACAATATTCATCAAATAGCCTATAATTATTAATTATAGCACAGAGAGTGAATAATGATTGATTATTCACAAGCTAGGTTATATAATAAATGCAATAAGAGAAGGAGGGGTTTTATGGCAATTGATTTCCCCAATAAAACATATATAGCAATAATTGGTGATATAAAAGCATCGAAAAAACTAAAAGACAGAAGTGAAGTACAAAAAAATCTAAACATTGTATTAAATGATATCAATGAAAAATATAAATATGATATTTATTCGAAATTCACTATAACATTAGGTGATGAATTTCAAGGTTTAATAAGTAGCGGTAAAAGTATTATGGCTATTATATCTGAAATTGAGAGACGTGTATACCCGACTAAAATTAGAATCGGAGTAGGAATAGGTGGTATAACTACTGATATTAATAGAGACATATCCATAGGCTCCGATGGTCCAGGATACTATAATGCAAGAAAAGCAATTAGTTATTTGAAGGAAGATGAGAAAAGGAAGCAGACTAATCCAGCTGATATACGTTTTGAGATCTTAGATGGCTGTGATGATATAACATTGCTTCTAAATACAACATTAACTTTAATGACAGTTATTAAGGAAGCTTGGACTGAAAGACAAAGAGAAATAATTTGGGATCTGCTTGAACATCAAGACAACCAGATAGAAGTGGCTAAAAGAATAGGTATTACCCAACCCACTGTTCAAAAAAGCATATCAAAAGGAAAGTATTATGCATATAAGGAAGCATATGATACTATTGGACAAGTATTTAAGGAAATAGGGAGAAGAGATGCTTAAAAATTATTTCATTTTATTCTTATTAGCTCATATTATTGGAGATTTTTATTTTCAGACAGAACATATAGCTAAAATGAAAATAAAGAGCTTGAAGTGGACGATGATACACAGCTTAATCTATTTTGGTTCGATGCTTCTCATTACATTACCAATAATGAACTATGAGATTGTTTTAGGGGTTTCAATTGCTTCGATTATATTTTCATAAAAGATGATGACTTATCGTTTGTATATTTAAGTATTACAAAATTAAGTACATATTGTTGATTGTAAGTCATATGGGTTACAATCAAGATATTCTATAAGGAGAAAAGCTCGTTATGCAAATGCGAGTTATATAATGATATGATAAGTAATTATAAAAGATTTGACATGAAACAGCCGCCCTTAAGGCAGAAACATTATATACGCCCTTTAACTTGGCTACTTAGCTTCCCGGACATAATTAAACATAAGGCAATTATTAACAGGATCAATATGCAGGGAGTTAAGGCTCCTTATTTATTATTATGTAACCATAATTCATTTCTTGATTTTAAGGTAATGACAGCAGCAATTTTTCCTCAACGAGCAAATTATGTAGTAGCAATTGATGGCTTTATCAAACGAAAACGGTTGATGCGCTTAGTGGGATGTATTTGCACAAGAAAATTTACGAATGATGTAATGTTGGTTAAAAACATGCTTCATGTCATTCGACAGGGGGACATCGTTGTTCTCTATCCGGAAGCCCGTTATTCCTTATGTGGAACCAATGCAATTTTACCAAAATCGTTAGGAAAGCTAATCAAGAAAATGAATGTTCCAGTGGTCACGTTAATCACGAACGGACATCATGTCAATTCTCCGTTCTGGAATACCAAAAATCGATCAGTAAAGCCGATTGAAAGCAATTTGAAACTCCTCTATACCCCGGAACAGCTTCAAAACCTAACTGTAGAAGAAATTAATGAGGAATTAAATAATGCCTTTGTATACGATGATTTTAAGTGGCAGAAGGAGAAGGGTATTCAGATTCATTATCGTCATCGTGCGGAAGGCTTACATAAGGTATTGTACCAGTGCCCTCATTGTCATGAGGAGTATGATATGGATTCCAAGGATGATACTCTCTGGTGTAACAAATGCGGCAAGAAGTGGATTATGTCTGTATTGGGCGAATTGAAAGCAGAAGAGGGAGAAACAGAATTTTCACATATTCCGGATTGGTATGAGTGGGAAAGAGTTAATGTTCGAAGGGAAATTGAAGCGGGAACTTATCAGTTCCAGAGTGAAGCTGAAGTATATTCTCTACCAGATTCTTCTGGATTTATCAATTTTGGTAAGGGCACCTTAGTGCACAATATGAATGGATTTCAGCTAAAAGGAAGACATCGCAATACTCCGTTTGAACTGATCTGGAAACCTAATACCCTCTATTCCTGCCATATAGAGTATAATTATCGTAATAGAGGGGATTGTGTAGACCTAAATACAAAGAACGACACCTTATATATCTATCCTCAATCGAAGCGGTGCTCAGTGACAAAAATCTCATTAGCAACGGAAGAGCTATATAAGCTAACACAACTTAAGCATCTGTAAAAAAATAATGATAATTTATTCAGTTATCATGGTTAAGAATTTTTTTCAGTTATTTAAAAAGATTTTTCGTAAAAATTTTTCAGTTATTCAGTTTATCGTAGTTTCACTCTTTCCTCAACTTCACAACATTAGCAGCACTACGTCTGCGACTATCTTCGATAGCGGCGTAGTGCTTTTTAGTTGTATTTACATCCTTGTGGCCAAGCACATCAGCTACAAGATAAATATCTCCTGTTTCTCTATAAAGAGTAGTGCCATATGTACTTCTAAGCTTATGAGGTGTAATAGTCTTAAGCTTGGTTACTGCTTGGGAGTATTTCTTGACAAGATTTTCAATGGAACGGACTCCAAGCCTCTTCATCTGCATTGATAGGAAGAGAGCATTAGTATGGCCTTCCACGGGAATTAGTCGTTTTCTTTCTTCGAGATAATCAAGTAAAGCTTCCCTAACCTCTTCTCCAAAATATACAACAACCTCATATCCACCCTTACGTCTGATCTTTATACCATTATTATTAAAGTCAACATCATTTATATCAAGGCCAACACATTCAGACACACGGATACCTGTGCCAAGTAGAAGAGTCATAAGGGCAAGATCACGAATCTTTGTCTTGGAATGGAATCTCATTTGAGCTTTTGTAAGATTTTCAGGGTTCTCTACTTCGTCCAAAAGGAGAGCGACTTCATCCGGTTCCAAACGCACAATCTCCTTATCATGAAGCTTTGGAACACTAACCAGAGATGCAGGGTTAGTTTCAATTATTCTTTTTTTATAATAATAGTTATAAAAGCTTCGCAGTGAAACCAGTTTTCTTTTCTTGCCATTCTCTCGATTGATATATTCCTTATCGTCTGATTTATAGTAATTAAGATAATCTAAGTATTCCTCAATATCAAGAGGTGTCAATTCATCAAGAATTTTAACGTCAAGCTTAGTGATTGGAGTATCCTTAAACAATGGATTACTACTGGTCAGAAACTCGAAAAATACACCTAAATCATAAGCATAGGCAATTCTTGTTCTTGAGGAGGAGGTGGGTTCAATTCCCCTAAAATAATCCTTACAAAATCTTGGAAGCTTCTCCAGAAGTGTCCTTAGCTTAACTGAATTTTCGATATTTAACTGATCATGATAGTTTTGCTCAGCCATAAAGATCTCCTTTCGTAAATTGGTACCAGGTACCGTACCCGGTACATTTGATTTTGGTACCAAGGTACAGTCAGATTCCGTACCCGGTACCGGTGATGTTTATTTCCAGCCGGGGATGTTGCCTTCGCGTATGGCGGTGAATAGTCTTTCGCGAAGTCCGGGGCTTTCTTTGTCTAGGGTTTTAATCAGCTGCTTTGTATATTCCCGTTTTGTGTAACCATCCACAGGACAGGGGTTATCTACAACGGGTAGCTGATTTGCGTTCTTGAAATTGATAATATCTTGTTCGTCAACATATATTAAGGGACGAATAAGTGTGATGTCCGTTCTGTCAAGATAGGTAACAGGAGAGAAGCAGTGAATACGTCCCTCATAGAATAAGGACATTAGCAGTGTCTCGATAACGTCATCATAATGATGGGCATAAGCCTTCTTATTACAACCGATTTCCTTAGCCTTATTATTGAAGGCTCCTTTTCTAAGCTTCGCACACAGAGAACAGGGATTGCTTTCCTTACGATCTTCAAAGAGGATTTCTGCAATATCTGTTTCTACAACTGTATACGGAACGTTCAGTTCTTCGCATAATTTTGATACAGCTGAAAAGTCGGCTTCCTTATAGCCCATACTAACTGTTATAGCCTCTAATTCAAATTTATTTGGATAAAATCTTCTTAAACCACTTAAGGCATAGAGCAGGGCAAGACTGTCCTTGCCGCCGGATATACCAACCGCAATCTTATCACCTTCATCTATCATTTTATAATCATCAATAGCTCTTCTGGCAAAACCCATTAATCTTTGTAGTTTCATTTTCTTATGTAGCCTTTCTTTGTATCTTATAGTCCTTTCTATAGTTTAACATAGTTTAAGTAGGATTTAAACAGATTTATATATTCTATAGAAGTAGAATGAAATGTTTCCAAAATGTAATAACCGATCTTTATTATATTCTGCATATGCAAAACTATTCAATTGCTGTAGAATAAAACAATATTCAAAAGAAATACATATCTACAACAGTAGTATCGACTATTATATGGTTATTCTGTTATATTATAACATCGATTTATTAGTGAAAAGCAAGAATCCTAAAGAATTTTTACATATAAATTGTAAAATTACATAAATGACACAGTTTTAACACTAATTAACACTATTGTAATATATGTCTTATATAAGAGTTAGGTGGCTGAAATTAATTTAAGATATCTGTCGCTTATTATACAAAAGAGAAACCGGAAAAAAAGAATAACTAGAGACTTAGCTGTATATAGGGAGTGATAACTTAAGATGGAGATTTTGATGCAAAAGATTTTATACTCTACAAAAGAAAAAAAACCTCAGAAAAAACGTATTATTAAGCTATGCGGTATGTTAATTATTATTATGCTTATTTTTAGCATGCAGATTGTCATGCAGAAAAATTATGCAATTGCAGCTTCTGGAGTTCAAATATACGATTATACAAGCAAGAAAAAATATACCTATACAGATATGCAGGTCAAGGTGACCTATGATGGGAAAAATATCAGCGATAATAGTACACCGGGATTACTTGAAAATAATATAGCTCTTGTATCCTATAAGGATATATTCGCTAAGTCTTCTATAAAAGCAGATTGTGTATATAATAAATCAGCTGGAACAGTAACCATATCTAAGTTTGATACTACCATTGTTATGAAGTTAGGTAGCAAGACGGCCTATATCAATGATAAAGAGGTAATGGCGCCCTTAGCTCCTGTAAAGATTAAGTATATTAAGGAGAATGTTACGAAAATTCTTGTTCCATCTAGATTTGTATTTGAGAATCTGGGCTATGATTACACTTGGAACAAAAGCTCCTGTACTATTTCTATAGGAGCTAAGCAGGAACCTTTACTTCTTACATATAATAATGGGGATAAGTTCAATTACTCTGGTACATTAGGAAAGGTTACAATTGATGGAGAAAATATTAATCTAGGTAAGATGCCAAGCATTATTACCAATAATACAGCAATGCTTAGGGCAAAGAGAGTATTTGCTGATACTAAGATTAATGCTGACTACAAATATAATTCCAAAGATCAATCAATCACATTATCCAAAAATGGTATCAAACTTGAAATGAAGATAGGAAGTCCCGTAGCTTATCTTAATGATAGGGCAATTGTTCTTGATACTGCACCTATGATTGTTACTAATCATGATACAGGCACTTCCTATGTAATGGTTCCGGGTAGCTTTACCGCATCTTGTCTTGGATATGATTATAGATGGGATAAGAACACCATGACTTCAGTCTTTGCATCCAGAGAAGATGAGGTTATTAATGAAGAAATATCCCAACCTGAACAAAGTCCAAATGAAGATCAAAGTCCAAATGAGGATCAAAAGCCAAATGAAGATCAAAAGCCCGACCAAACTCAGGATGATGCACCCGAGTTGGGTGATTCTGCTGTAAAGTGGGATAGAGGTAAAGTTCTTCGGCAGTGGGATGGATATAACAATATATATGGAGTCAGTAGTGGTATTCATAGCATTACAGGCGATATTAGCGTTGATAATCACGGCAGTATCTATTCTGTAACCAGAGATTATAGTAACATTAAGCTAAACACTGAAACCTATTCTATTGTAGCAAGCAATCCATTTACTAATATTTCATCGGATATTATTGGAAAACAAATTCGTATTAATATTTCGAATATGAATACTGTGGATACTACCTACCATATAGGAGCATATAATGGAGGAATTACGGATACTATTAGTGCTTACAATGCTGAAAACACTAGCAGCATAATGGAGTTTAACCTTATATCAGATGATTTCTCATATGATTTGTCGCTATCATCTGATAGTCGTATTCTATATGTAACTATATATCATAACTTTTTGGAAAAGGTAACTATTGGAACCAACGATACAATGGATTATATTACTCTTACTGGCAAGAAGCCTCTTAATGTAATATTAAATCAGATGCCCGGACTTATTACCATAGAGCTTCCTAAGACAAAAAAGTTGATGAATGATCAGTATGATAATATATATGATGCAAAAAACATAACGTATGCTAATATATTCTATTCTGCAGATGGAACTTATATTTACTTCGGATTAAACGATAATAATGAATACTATATTGTAGAAGAGGGTAATGATTATACAATTATGATTCCTACTAAGGAAAAGCCTTTTACCCCTATTGTTCCTAATGTACCGAATGAGCCTACATGGCCTGAGACACCTGCAGCACCAGAAAATCCTATTACTGACGGTAAGTTCGAGTTAATCATCCCTAATCCCGCAGGACTAGGTGTAAGTCAAATTAAGCATGAGGATCAATATAACAAGCAAAGATTCGCCTTACGTATACAGGGAGATTACACGTCATATCTAAATGCTAATCCAATAATAATAAATTCAAGTATGATTAATGACGTTTCTATATTCATAAACTCTAATTATGAAACGGAGATATTAGTAACAACGTCGGTACTTCAAGGATACGAAATATTTGCAGATGCAAATTATATCTATGTAAATGTAGGTAATCCAAGTGATATATATAAGAACATAGTAGTACTTGATCCTGGTCATGGCGGACCTGCACCCGGTGCCATTTACAACAGTACAAGAGAAAAGAATATTAATTTAAAAATTTTATATGAATTAGGCAAGGAATTTTTTAATCAAGACCCAAGCCAGCTTAAGGTTTATTATACCAGGGAAGCTGATGTTGACTTATCCTTAGCCGATAGGGCGGCCTTTGCTGATAAGATTGGAGCTGATTTATTTGTAAGCCTTCATATGAATGCAAATACTAATCACTCAATATATGGAACAGAAATTTATTATTCTAATAATAATAATAAGAAAAACTTAGCTGGGCTTAATAGTGGGACGCTGGCTCAAATATTCGTAGATAGCTTGTCCACTTCTTTAAACACCAAAAATCGTGGAACCCGGGCTGCAAAATATACTGTAGTACATAAGAACACTGTTCCTGCTGTCTTAATCGAACTTGGCTTTATGTCTAATAATAATGATTTTGCTAAAATTACCGATTCAGACTTTCAGTATGAAGCAGCAAAAGCAATTTATAATACATTACTAAAGGTATTTGAATTGTATCCTACTGGAAGATAGTGAGGGTAAAACCTCCCTTTCATTAATATTCTGACTTAGCTTTTGAGGAGGTTGATTTTATGAGAGTTTTAAGTAAGTTAGTATGTATAAGCATCATTCTGATAAATATTATATTGATGCCATTAGGTACATTAAGTGCTAAAGCAGCTGATAACAAGAAGGAGTTTAATGCGGTATGGATTTCTTACCTTGAATTTAACGACAGACTTAGGGATCCTGAGACAGGAAAACTTGGCTTTACTGAGCAACGATTCAAGGAAGCTATAGATAAGATGTTCGATCAGGTGGTCGAGCTTGGAATGAATGCAGTAGTTGTTCATGTAAGACCTTTTGGAGATGCTTTCTATCCTTCGGATTATTTTCCTTGGTCAAAATATATCTCAGGGACTCAGGGGAGGAATCCAGGTTTTGATCCTCTTGAATATATGGTCGAAGCTGCCCATGATAGAGAACTTGAGTTTCATGCATGGATTAATCCGTTTAGAGTAACAAGCGGCTCCACTGATGCTAATTCATTGTCTAAGGACAATATGGCAAGGAAATGGATGACATCCAAGCGAGAAGATCAGAGGCGACGTGTTATTTCCTTTGGAGGATCGCTGTATTATAACCCTTCTGATACTTGGGTAAGGTTAATAATTCGAAACGGAATTGAGGAAATTGTAGAGAATTATAATGTTGATGGAATTCATTTTGATGATTATTTTTATCCGACCTTAGGTAAAAATTATAAGAAGAATTTTGATGCTCCGGAATATAAGCTGTATACTGATTGGGCTAAAGAAAATGGTGCTAAGGCTATGAGTATACAGGATTGGCGACGCGATAATATCAACATATTAGTCAAGAGTATTTACAAGATAGTAAAAAAGGCTGATGAAGATATGGTATTTGGTATTAGTCCCGGTGGTTTCTTGGATTATCTTCTTATGGATGATCGCTATTACTGTGATATTGAGACATGGCTTACTAAACCTGGATATTTGGATTATATAGCTCCTCAGCTTTATTGGTCATTTAAACATACAAGATTCCCTTATGATAAGACATTGGACAGATGGCTTAACATCCGTAAGAATAAGGATGTCAAAGTATATGTGGGAATTGCTGTATACAAAGCAGGCTCAAATGAAGATTCAGAGTGGAAGAAAGATACTAAAATTCTTAAGAAGCAGATAGAATACGGTCGAGAAACTGGACAAGTAGACGGATTTATTTACTTTAGGCATGATTTGTTCTATAGAAAGGTCAGCAAAAAGGGAGTAGATAACCTTCTGAAGGTTATACCCTAAATAATGCCTCCTAATATATATTTTTATATAGGTGATAGCCCTACAGATAATTTGTAGGGCTATTTTATATATAATAGGAAATTGCGTCCTATTATATATAAAGCGCTCCGCTATGGATGCGCACTCGCGCGCTTTGAATCTTGCCAGCAAAGCTGGCCGCGCTCGGCGCAAGAGTTTCGCAAGCGAAACTCTTTCTTGTGATACGTCCATATAACATATAAGGTCGATATTATTGCAAAAAGATTGATACGGTTAAGATGTTGTATAAATTGTGTAAATTAAATATGATGTTCTTGAGCTGTGGTATAAGACTTATAATACTGCTTTGGTGAAAGGCTGAATTCTTTCTTAAAAGAACGGACAAAGGTTGAATAATCACCAAATCCGCATAAGGAGCATACATCGCCTGCTTGCAAACCACTTTTGATGTAATCAGAGGCCATAATTATTCTTTTTTTCTGAATATAATTATAGAGAGTATATCCAGTTTCCTTTTTAAATAAATGCATTAAATAGTATTTATTAAGATAGAATTCCTTTGAAATTAAATCAATGGACAATTCATTTTCAAGATTATTTTTAATATAGGTTAATATATTCTCTATTCTTGTGTCATAACGAATGTCCTCTAGCTTTTTTTTGATATCCATTCCAAAGAAAAGACGATTTATTTTAACCATTAATTGAATAAAAAGAGAATTCTTTAATATTTCGCTTCCAAAGGAACTATCATTAATGGCTTCCTCTAAATCATCCAGTGTCTGTTTAAGAGAAGGAATATCGGCCTTATTAAGCCGAATCATATTCATTTTTCTTTCAGTAGCCAATGAGAAGCAGCTTTGAAGATCAGCGTTATCCTTCTTATGTGCATCGAGAAAATAGGGGTTAAGCCAGAGAATTATCCGCTCATATGCGGTATTTGGGCTAATGATTGGCTGATGGACATCATTCCTTCCGACCAATAGTATATCCCAAGGTTTTAATGTATAGGATTTGCCCTCAATTATATATGTAACATCTCCCGATAGAAAGATGATAATTTTGTTGAAATCATGGTAATGGAATTCAATTTCTGTCTTTTTTTGGTCCTTTAGCTTAAAAAACATAAAGTCCTCATTTAGATAACCTCTCTTTTTCATTTCCTCCTGACCAAAGTACTCCATATTCGATGCTCCTTCCCATAGAATAAAAGTTTTATGCTTTTATTACAAATAGTGTAGCTAAAAAAAACGAAATATGCAATATATATAGAGACAATAGCAAATTATTCCAGAGTATTTGACTTTATAGACTAATATAATTTATAATAAATTATATAAAATGTGCTAAGAAGATTTTAATATTACATTAGCAGGAAGTCATGAGATTTCTATGAGAAAGAAACTAAGACCATTTCTTCACATGAACAACTATAGGCTTCGAACGAAGTTTTTTTTGTTATATATTTTTTGTGTACTTCTTCCAGTTGTTCTATTAGATGCTGTGATTATGCTAATCATAAGTCAAACTGAAATTAAGGAGCAGGAAAAGGAAAGGAGTTACATAGCAGAAAGTCTTACATATGAAATAGAAAGCCTTTTTCAAGAATGTGAAATTGCCTCTGACAGTATATACACTGACAGTGAGCTTAATCGTTTTATATCGACATCCTATTCATCTGATTATGAATATTATAAGGAATATCTAAAATTTCAAAAAATTAGTGGACTAAACTATATCGCTAAGTCAAATTTAATCCTACAAATTATGGTTTATACAGAAAATACCAGTATTTTAAATGGTGGGTATTTTAGTAATTTATCTAGTTCAACGGATCAGGATTGGTATAATTACTATAAGCAGACTAATCAGGATGTGATATTATGGAGACCTTTTCTTTCGGATAATGAAAGATATAATATACAGGGAGATTTTCGAATTATTCGACGGATGGATTATTTTGAGATTGAACCTGAAAGCTATCTAAGTATTACTATTGATGCAAATGAAATATATAAGGAAATTGAGAAAGAAAGCTCTGGATACTTGATATATGTTTTTGATGAAAAAGACAATCTAGTTTATACAACAATCAAGGACGAGCTTTCTGTTGGTGATAACTCCTTCGATGCTTTCTTAGATAATTTAGAACAAAAATGTAAGGGAAGATTTGAATATACAACAATAAAAGCAGTGGACAAGGAGTGGAAGGCATATGTAATTGATTCTTCTTATTCGATGTGGATTAGGTTGTTTACTTCAAATATAAATATTTTACTTGTGTTAGCTGTCTTGGTATTAGTTCCAACCCTTATTACTCTCAGTATTGAACGTCCAATAATAAAGCGGATAGAGCTTTTAAGGGGAAGATTCGATTCGATTCAAGATGAAACTGAGGCACTTACTCCGATACCAGGTGATTATGGTAGGGATGAAATCGGTAGTTTGATTCGGCATTTCAATTCCATGCTACTTCGAATTACGACCTTGATAGACACATTAACTGCTAAAACAGTGGAAAAAAATAAGCTTGAGCTATTAAAAATGAGAGCTGAGCTTAATGCCTTGCAAAGCCAGGTTAATCCTCATTTTATATATAATACCTTAGAAAGCATCTGTATGAGATCTATGATTAAGGGTGAGACTGAAACGGCTCAAATTATGCGTGATATGTCGGTTCTACTTCGCGAAATGTCCAGATGGTCGCAGGAAATGATTTATTTGTTTGAGGAGTTTTCCTTCATAGAGAATTATCTAAGATTACAGAAATACAGGTTTGGAGAGAGCCTTGATTATGAGATAAGTATAGAGGAAAGTGTTAATCATCTTAAAATTCCAAAGCTTACAATTATTTCATTTGTGGAGAATGCATGTATATACGGACTTGAGGAATCACTTACTGATGGCTTTATTAGTGTGATTGCTAGGGGAAGGAGCCAGGGGACTTGCATAACTATAACTGACAATGGAGCAGGGATGGATAAGGAAAGCCTAGATAGAATTCGAGAGGATATTGCTCTTGCTGATATTACAAGGTTAGAAAGCACTAAGTCTACTGGAATACTAAATGCTTATCTAAGATTGCGTATGCGCTTTGGTGAGGCATTTAGCCTGGAAGTAGATAGTGCTCTAGAGAAAGGTACTTGTATCACCATATTTATAGATAAATGTATGGATGGGGGGGATATGTATGTATAAGCTTCTTGTGGTTGATGATGAACCATATGTAAGGCAGGGACTACGGTTACTAATTCATGAAGGAAACAGTAATTTTGAAGTCTTCGGTGAAGCTGGTAAT
>JAQVQL010000288.1 GCA_028701595.1 Herbinix sp. | reverse complement strand
GGATAGGATGCAGAAGATAATCCTGCAATATGGATACATCCAGCGAATCAACAGGATCCTTAATATTTCTAATACCCTCTTTTGCTCTTATGTGGTACCAGATACCCTCCAAGAACATCCCGAATGAAGCCTTCTCCTGCGGAGTATAAGGCGTAGCTCCTTGCTCAACGACCTCAAAATCTTCCTTTATCTTGTCAAAAAATTGCTCCTTGCTAAGCCCGTTTAAGTCCTTCACCGCTCTGTTATAGGGCATAATCATTAGCTGATCATGGGGAAATAAAACAGAAAGAAAAAAGTTAAAGCTCTCGGCTCCCAAATAACCCGGGTTTTCCTTCCTTCTTTTTAATCCCACCTTAACAGCTGAAGCGGATCTGTGGTGGCCATCAGCGATATATATATAAGCGACCTTGGAGAATGCTTCTTTAAGGACTACAACTTTCTCTGGCTCTGATATTCTCCATACATGATGCCCTATTCCATCATCGGAAGTAAAATGGTAAAGAGACTCCTCTTTCTTTGTCTCCTCTACTAGAGCATTGATTTCCTCCCTAGAGCGATATGCAAGAAAAATCGGTCCTGTCTGTGCATTACAAATATCCACATGACATATTCTATCCTGTTCCTTGTCTTCTCTGGTATTCTCATGCTTCTTTATTACATTATTAAGATAATCATCTATAGATGCACAGGCTACGATACCGGTCTGTAATCTACCATCCATTACCAGTTCATAGACATAGTAGCATTCTTTTTCATCTACCAGGAAGTTACCCTGGTTAATCATTTCCTGTAAAAGCTCCTTTGCCTTCGTATAGACTTTAGCATCATATGTATCTACATCATCACTAAAGTTAGTTTCTGCACGGTCAATTCTTAAGAAAGACAAAGGTTCCTTAATAATTTCCTGTTTAGCTTCCTCACGATTATATACATCATAGGGTAGTGCTGCAATCTTATGAGCAACAGACGGCTTGGGTCTGGTGCAGATAAATGGTTTCACAACAGCCATATCATATCCTCCAGCTTCGTTCTATTGATTACTTTTCACTTGGTTTCTTTTATTGCTATTTTGATGTCTCCACCAGTTTTTTAAGATTACTGCTTAAATCCTGCAGACCAGCTACACTTGTATTTACTTTAACTATCTGGTTATTTTCAGACTCTACAAAGGACAGAATTTCCTGTGTGGAAGCCGAATTTTCCTCCGATATGCTAGCAACATTAGTGATTTGCTCCTGTATAAGAGCAAAATCCTTGGCTGCCGATTCAATCTCTGACAAGCCCTTACTTAACTCTACGTTGGTTTGCTTATAGGAATCCTTTATCTCGGTAAAATACTCAGATAACTCATGCATGGTTCTAACACTATCCGAAGCAGCTTTTTCTCCCTCAATGGAACGCATGACTGCTGCTTCAGCTTTATTAAAAATATCTACTGTTACATCAGTAATATTTGTAACTATCTCTTTACTTTGCTCTGAAAGCTTTCTAACCTGCTCTGCAACAACCGCAAAGCCCCTTCCATGCTCTCCTGCCCTGGCTGATTCAATCGAAGCATTCAAGGCAAGAAGGTTTGTCTGCGTGGCAACATCCTGAATACCTTGCAATAATACATTTATCTCCTCAAGGCTTGTTTTAAGTTCACTTACAGTTTCTGCAGTGCTTATAATGGTTTTGTTTACGGTATCCATTTTCCCGTCTATAATGTTAATTTTGTTTACACCTTCGTCAACCTTATTACTCATTTCATTAGATTTTTCTGATATGCCCTTTGATATGGACACTGTTTGGTCAATACTTTGAAGAGAATTGCTCATAGAGTCATTAATCATAAATATACTGGAAGCTTCCTCCTCTATGGCAGCGGACATCTGCTGAACCGAGTCCAATATCCCTTTGCTGGCATCATAGATTCCTCCAAATTCCTTGTTAAAGTTTACAACGTTCTTATCGAGTTCTAAGGTAGTATTCTCCATGGAGCGACTAGATTCCTTAAGCATTTTCATAAGCTCCTGAGCCTGTGACTCTGTTCTTGTAGCTTTCTCTATATTCTCATTTCCCCATTTAGTAAGAAAATACAAGAGAAGCATCATACCATCAGCAGCTACAAGCATTGTAATGAAGATTTCGAAGCTTTTAACATCTAGAAGACCCGTAGGATTTATAATATAAGTCAGAATAAATACAAATGTAAAGATAATACCAAAGGTAACTATCAGCTTTCTATCAAAATAAAGTGCTGCCATCGTAATACACACCATAAGAATGTAATGCTGATTGAGTGAAAAGCCTTCAGTAAAAAACAACCCCATAACTATAAGAAAGGGGAGCAATGGAAAAAATAGGCTTTTCAGAAATTGAGGAATAGGTAGGAAATAATTAAGCGCGCTAAGCCCTAAAATAACTACTCCGGCTATAATCGGGAATAAACTAGCTTTAAATCCAGCTGAGAGCACTACCAATCCGCAAATCATGAAGACCAAAACAACTATTACTGATATGTTAACCCTATGTACTCTTTTTACATCATATGTATCCTTCTGTCGCATAATATGCCTCCTAAGGTTCAATTTTAAAGCTAAATTCTCTTCTATACTAATTTTAAGCTATTTCTTATAAAATGCAAGTAAATTGTAAAAAAGGATGCCCCCATAAGATTATCTTAATATGGACATCCTTTTTGATAATATAAATTTACTTGTTACTTAACTTTTCTAACATCCAGAACGCCTTCAATAGCCTTTAGTTTAGTAACTACCTCACCATTTATGTTTGTATCTATATCAATAACGGTATAAGCATATTCACCTCTACTCTTATTGACCATGTTTGCGATATTTACATTAAGCTCTGCAAAGCCTCCTGTAAACTGCGTAAGCATTTTAGGTATATTCCTATGAAGTATGGCTATACGACCCTGAGTTGTACATATTCCAGCATCACAGTTAGGATAGTTTACGGAATTCTTTATATTTCCGTTCTCCATATAATCCATAAGCTGCTTAACTGCCATCATTGCACAGTTATCCTCAGATTCCTCGGTTGAAGCTCCTAGATGAGGTATTGTAATAACCCCTTCCATATTTGCGGTCTTATCATTAGGGAAATCCGTAACATATTTTGCTATCTTGCCAGACTTTAATGCTACTTCCATATCTGCATCATTAACCAGAAGATCTCTTGCGAAGTTCAGGATAACTACTCCATCCTTCATCTTCTCTATTGATTCCTTATTAATCATTTGCTTAGTGTTATTATCGGGATTCTCATCCTCAACAAGAGGAGTATGCACGGTAATATAGTCACAATCCTTATAGATGTCTTCTCTAGTCTTTACATGGATAACACCTCTTGATAAATTCCATGCGCTGTCTACAGAGATGAAGGGATCATAGCCATATACAGTCATTCCCAAATGGGTTGCTGCATTTGCCACCAATACTCCAATAGCTCCAAGACCAATAACTCCAATCTTTTTACCTTTTATCTCTGTACCTGCAAATTGCTTCTTTCCTTTTTCGACAAGCTTAC
>JAQVQL010000287.1 GCA_028701595.1 Herbinix sp. | reverse complement strand
ATATATTCGGAAGTGGTTTTACTTACGGCATTCAAGAAATTCAAGGTTACACCGAGGTTAGTTTCATTTCTACTTAGGTGAATCTTGTCAGGATATTTTTCTTTATATTGATTTAATAGCTCCATAGTATTATCCTGGGAACCATCATCAACAATATAAAGTTCAAAATCCTGATAAGTCGAGGAAAGGATAGAAACAATCTGCTGTTCTAAATATTTTTCTCCATTATAGGTTGTCATTACGACAGATACATTATCCATGCTATATTCTCCTGTTACCTATATTTACTTATTACTGTTTTTCCAGTATCCTTTATTCATAGTACAACGTATTACAACGCTCATTGGAAGCTTATTATAGTTTATCCCCAATTTATAGCCCAGATATTTCATGCCTGAGTTTATGATTAAATCTGGAATCAACAGATATTCCTTATTATCAACTAGATATTTTATAGTACTTTTAACCAACCGAACACCCTCAGCCTCAGAACTGACTCCAAGAAACACATTAGCATACTGTCTATGGGATACCCCCAAATCAAAGTTTCTAGAAAACTGTTGTAAACAGGAGTATAAGTGAGAATGAACCACCTTTGCTTTTGCTTGGTAGGCAATCCTAAAACCGGCATGAATCATGGCATGTGCCATAATCATATCCTCATTAAATATTGTCTTATCCACAAATCCTCCAAGCTTTTCATATATGTCTCTTCTATATGTCGAGCATACATTTGAACAAAAAAACGCTTTAATACCAAGAGTCTCTATATCACTTACTGATTTCGTGCTACTTTTCTTTGGATAATTAAAACTTCTTGTGTAGCGCTCGATTATATCTGCGTTCGAATTAGCCAGCTGTCTAGCATAGGTGGCTGATACGAGAGAATCCTCATAAGGTTCTATAAGTCTTTCAATAAGAAAGTCATCTACCGGTATAGCATCCTGTGTCATATACATCAATATATCAGCATTGGATAATGAGGCTCCGAATTTACGAGTCCCTCCATGATCAAAATCCTCTTTATCTATATAGGAAATTTGAATATCTATATTATAATCACTAGGTATTTCAAGCTTTTCTTTTCTATTCATCTCAGTGACAGTCTGTAAAATAAAAATATTCTTAGGCTTTATCGTTTGCCTTTCCATCTTAACAAGAAGTTGATAGAGCTTATTGTCCGGTTTGTATACGGGAATAATAACATCTACACTTATATCCTTTAGATGCTCCAATGCCATTCTACTACTCCTTTCTACTGGTGTCAGACACCTCTATAAGCTTTCTCACAAGCTCTACTGCCGACCCTGCATCTGGTGAATAACCATCGGCTCCTATTTCATTTGCATAATGCTCTGTTATCACAGCTCCACCTATAATTATCTTCGAATGAAGTCCAGCTTCTTTTGCTTTTTCCACTACTTTTTTCATCTCAACCATAGTTGTGGTCATAAGCGCCGACAAGGCGATAATATCAGCGGACTCTTCTTTTGCAGTTTGAATTATGGTATCGGTATCCACATCCTTACCTAGGTCGATTACACGATACCCATAATTCTTAAGCATCAGTGCCACTAAGTTCTTCCCTATATCATGAATATCACCCGATACTGTGGCAATGATAACAGTGCCATAGCTTTTTGTCTCGTCTCCATTATCCGCAAGCATAGGTTCAAGATAATCAATAGCAATCTTCATGGTCTCAGCTCCAGATATAAGCTGTGGAAGAAAATATCTCTGTTTGTCAAACAATCTGCCTACTTCATTAATGGCAGGAATAAGAACATTATCTATAATATCACCCGGTGAATTGTTAGCAGACAGCTCATCCTTCACTAATTTTAAGATAATATTCCTGTTACCCTTCAATACTGCTTCATATATAGCCTGCTTATTCTTATCAAGGTCAATAAGGCTATTCCTGACCCTATCTTCTTGATTATACTCATTATTATCCTTTTTCAGCCTAGAATTTTCTCCCGCTAAGGTTTTTTCCTGTGCTTTTATCTCTACTACATTATTTATATATCTCTCAGCAGCTCCCTCCTTGCCAAGCAATAAATCAGAAGCAAATGCTGTATTCATAAGAAGCTCCTGGGAAGGATTTGCTATAGCCATAGTAAGTCCAGCTTGTATGGCGAATCCCAAAAACGTACTGTTGATATACTGCCTCTGTGGAAGTCCAAAGGATATATTAGATAATCCAACAACAGTTGCAAGACCCAGTTCGTTTTTACAATAGCGGATGGTCTCTATCGTCTCTATGGCCGCTCTAGGATTGGCACCCACAGTAGTTACTAGCCCATCTACTATTATATCCTCCTTGGTAAGTCCTAAAGCATATGCCCTATCCATTATCTCATGTATTATACTCTTCTTCTCTCTGATATCCTTTGGTAAACCGGAATCCGATAGAGGAAGAAGTATAAACATAGCACCGTATTTCCTGGCTATAGGTAGGAGCTTATCAATCTTTTCTTTATCAAGAGATATGGAATTCATTAATGCACGACCAGGATATATTCTTAAAGCTGCTTCCATTACATCGGGATTACTCGTATCTATTACTAGAGGTGCATTAGTAACACGTACAGCCTCTTCCATTGCCTTAAGCATTGCTTCCTTCTCGTCTATTCCACTCATTCCTACATTTATATCAAGAAGACCTGCACCCTGCTCTATTTGATCACTTGCCATTTTCCCTATGGGAATGAAGTTTCCCTCCCTAAGACTTGCTTGTAGTGCCTTCTTGCCTGTGGGATTAATCCTCTCTCCAATCACCATAAAGCTTCCATCTAATAATATAGGTGTCGTCACCCTTTCAGTTGTAAGAGCTCTAATATGAGTAGTGTTAATCTTAGGCACATGCAGGCAATCTACCGCCTCTGTCAATAGCTTTATGTGTTCCGGTGTTGTACCACAGCATCCTCCCACGATTCCAGCTCCTTCAGATACAAGCTTTTTCATTTCATCTGCAAATTCCTCAGGACCCATGGGAAATAGTGTTTGGTTATCCTCAAGATAGGGGATTCCAGCATTAGGCTTGGCTAAAATCGGAACATGCGCCTGCTTCTTCATCTGCTTAATGATATCATGCATCTTATCCGGCCCGGTGGAGCAATTTACACCCACAGCATCAGCACCCATTGCCTGCAATACGGTGATTGCTGTCTCGGGATTGGTCCCATAAAGTGTGCGATTATTTTCCTGGTAAGTCAATGAAACCATAACAGGTAAGTCACATAGCTCATTGACAGCAAGTAGGGCTGCCCTACATTCCTGCAGACTCATCATGGTCTCTATAACAAATAGATCTACTCCTTCATTTAGTATATATCCCATCTGCTCCTTATACACATTTACAAGCTCCTCAAAGGATAGCTTGCCATTTGGAGCTACCATTTCTCCTGTCATGGTTATATCAGCTGCTATATATATATTGCGTTTACTACCGCTCTCCTGGCGATATAATTCTATAGCCTTCTTACTTAGCTTAATTAACTGGCTGTTATAATAAGAAATCTTATCCTC
>JAQVQL010000286.1 GCA_028701595.1 Herbinix sp. | reverse complement strand
TACTCCGATTCTAGGAATCGCTTCATTAATAATAGGAGGTATGTTTGTACTTTATATTATATATACAACAGTTATAGTATTTAGGATGAAAGGTAATTATGTAGTAGCCGCTAAGAGATATATAATATTCAGAACAATTTTCTCCTTGATTAATTTCTTATTTGTTTTCTATAATATAATGAAGCATGAGAATCTGATCGGTGAGGCACAGGATCAATATCAGAGTATGGGAATTATGCTACTTTGGGAGCTTATTATTCCATTGTTCTATATATTATCATTTAGTGTGATATGGTATCTGTATTTTACATATTCAAAGAGATGCAGGAAAGTTAAGGAGTAATATATTACAATTTAACGAAGACCGATACTACCGAAAAAGGGTAGCCAATAGGTTACTATTGCTTCATATCGATTTACCTTCTAAGAAAAAATGATAACCACATCATAATATGCTTGTGTTTTAAATATAGTAACTAAATTTGGCATTAATTTGAGGCAAAATCTCCAAAAGCAAATAGCCCACTACCACAGTAATGAGCTATTCGCTAAAAAGGGGAGGATAAGTATTTAACTTTTCTTTAGTGATCATAATTGGAGGGGGAGTCCAACTATGAAAGAGCATACGCATTTATCCAATACAGAATTTTCTATATTAGGATATTACTATTATGATACAGGATTACTTAATTTATACATAATTAATTTTATTTAGTAAATAATTTTTTATTGGAATTATTGATAGTATTGTGATATACTCCCGATAGTAATATTAATACACAGAATCAAGGAAGGATGAAGATATGAGTCTACTACAGGATTGGAGAGATTTCGCCTATGCAAATGATATGGAAAGCAATCAAGGACAGCTTTTTTGGGCGAATTATTTTAACATTGAGAAGGAAATATATCAGAAGCTTCTTTCAAATCCAGATAAAGTATGGGAGGGTACTGTAGAGAAGCTTGCCAAAGAGTTTGATACAGAGCTAAAGTATTTTGTAGGCTTTCTGGACGGCGTAAACGACAGCCTTATTACACCTAATCCCATCGAGGAAATTGCTAAGGATACCAAGGTAGGCCTAGCATACGATAAAGAAAAGCTATACTATAATATGGTTGGTGCCAAGGCAGATTGGCTATATAATCTTGAGGAATGGGATACATTGTTAACGGATGAGCGTAGGAAAGAGCTCTATAGAGAGCAGAGGAGTTCGACCACAATCGTAAAAGATAAGAAAATCGGTAGAAATGACCCCTGTCCTTGTGGCAGCGGGAAAAAATATAAAAAATGTTGTGGCTTTAACGCATAAGAAAATTCCATACTTATAAATAATAAAGGATAAGAACCCCTATAGGTTACTTATCCTTTTATGTACCTTAAGAATTACAACGGCCTAATTATAATGATAGATTTTGTTTATATAGCAAATATTCAGTAAATTTCTTTAATTCGTCCACATGTTCTTTGTCAAGCTGCTGATACATATCAAAGACCTCCACAATATCTCTATCAAGTATCTCTCCTCCAACAGGTAGATATGAATCTGTAATACCCAAGAGATAATCGCAGGAAACCTCAAAGTAATCTGATAGCATAATTAATTTTTCAAAAGAGGGTTCATTTCTCTGAGATTCATAATTTGATATAGCGGTTGGTTTTAGTCCTAAGATATCAGCCAAATCACTCTGAGTGAGCTTATGGTCGAGTCTAAGTTGTTTTAAGCGAATATTAAATTTCATATGAACCTCCAGATACCATGATGATATGACTACAATTATATTATATAATGTTTGAAATTCTGTTGTCAATGTTTATAGCAAAATCTTTAGAGCAATATTATGCTATTGACAATTGCTCAAAAAAACTTCATATTAAAATCAAAATGTGGAAAATTGTCTATTATAGGTGAAAATATGAAAAAACATTCGATTTCCAAACTAAAATATAATTTAATAGCAAATAACACCAAGGAAATTATTATATTTTTCCAAAGGAATGGGCTAGTAATTGATTGTAATAAAGCCGCAAAAGATATCCTTGAATATGGTGACGATATTTTGAAAACATATATATCGGATATTTTTAGAGATGTAGTAAGCTCTAAAGATAATCGCCTTATAATTAATTCTAATTTTAATAATATGACAAATGAGACCATTGCATATAAGATGGACCAAACTTGCATTAGTGTAGACTTGAAGATTATTCTTATTGAGAAACATAAAAAATTTTTAGGACTGTGCATTGCATCTGATATTACATTACAAAAAAAGCTTATCGGCAAAGTAAAGCATGTAAGAAATGACATGAAGAGATTGCTAAAATTAAAAGACGTAGCTGTAACAAATATAATACATGAGCTTAGAACACCTGTAAGTGGAATTATGGGTATGGCTGAGATTATACTGGACACAGAGCTTAATTCGGAACAAAGTGACAATGTGAACATTATTTATGAAAACTGCAAGTGCATGAACGCTCTGATTAATGGCTTGTTTGATATTGCAAGGATAAAAGACAATAAATTAGTATTAAAGGAGAAGAAATTTAATCCTTATTTAATGATAGATAAAGTAATTAGAGTTTACAGGTATAGTATTAAAGAAAAGCATCTCAAGCTTATCGTTAACATATCAGAGGATATACCTGTTTATTTGATAGGCGATGAATTTCGATTAACACAAGTAATAGATAATCTTCTATCTAATGCAATCAAATTTACCCATGATGGAGAAATCAAGCTTAATGTATCAATGAAAGTACATAATAGCCATGAAGTAGAGCTTTTATTTATGATAATTGACACAGGGATAGGTATAGATGCTGAGGATAAAGATAAAATTTTCATGAGCTACTATCAAGCTGATGGTTCCATTACAAGAAGCTATGGAGGAGTAGGTCTTGGTCTTTCAATCTGTCAGATGTTAGTAAAGGCTATGGGAGGAAGAATATCAGTAGAGAGCACAAAGGGTAAGGGAAGCGCGTTTTTATTTTCTGTTTGTCTAAAAAAAGAAACTGCATATAATGAAGAGATACTAAAGGCTACTATATCCAATGACACAACCGACAATATTGCAATGACAAAAGAATATGACTTTAGTATAAAAGAAAATTACTCTAGCATGCCTGTTGAAGACAAGACTCTAGTGAAAATGCTTATGGCCACCATAGAAAAGGAAGATTGGCAGTATGCAGAACAGTTGGCACTTAGAGTGCGCGAGCTAATTACTGATGAGGACAAAATCATTACAAACAAAATGTTGCAGTTGTTATTTAGTATACGTAAGGAAGAGCGTGAACTGAGTATTAAAAGAGTAGAAGAATTATATGAAATAAAAAATATGCATCCTTGACTAACCGTCTCCGCGACCTTATCATATAAATGTCGGGTTGACTAATAAAGTACGGGGTATATAAATGAGAAAAAACAAAAAGAACGATATGTATTTAAATTATGAGAAATCCTACGAAGGTCGTGGAAGAAGGAGTAATAGTACACTTGCCAATGTAATTGTAGTAGTAATAATAGCAGTGCTCTTAGG
>JAQVQL010000032.1:12796-14315 GCA_028701595.1 Herbinix sp. | reverse complement strand
AAGCTAGAGGAAAAAATGGAACGTTGGGTTTATCTACATGAGCTTGCAGATAAGATAACCGAAAAGAATATATAATAACCTTATAAGGTATTAGCTGTAAGGAATATATTTCTTTTTAAATATTTTGAGAAATAATGAGGTTAAGTTCAGTCTATGCAAATTGGCTGTAAACTTAACCTTTTCTTAAATGTGCATGGAAATTATCTGGCTAAAGATGTATAATAAAAGAAATTTGTACTAAGAGCGATGAAATAGATAAGCCTACTGTAATGCTTTACATGCACGAAAATGGGCTTGAGTTCTATAGTAATATGTAGACATTGGTTTTACTGGAGGTAAGGGATGAAGAAAAAGTTGCTTAGAATAACCATTCTTATAATTGCTGTGATTTTGTTATTTCCAATTCCGTTACGTTATAAAGATGGTGGAACGGTAGAATATAAAGCCATCTTATACAGTGTTACAGATTATCATTCACTCAACGGAGTGGATGGTTACAACACAGGGATTGAAATAAAGGTTCTTGGTATAACAATATATGAAAATACGACATTTAAAGATAAGTAGGAAATTAAGGAGAAGGATATGAATAAACCTCAAATGATTATATTTGACTATGGTCACACCTTGTTATATGAACCTGAATTTGATTTCTTGCGTGGAGAAAAAGAGATATATAAGCATATTATTAAAAACCCAAGACAGCTGACCGCTGAAGAAATCAATAAATTCGGAGCAGAGCTATATCAGAAAAATGATTTTTGTAGACAGTACGGGTATGAATTTAATAATCTTCAAACTATGAAATTAAAATATGAATATCTTGGAATAGAGCTAGATGTTTCGTATGAAGAGGGCGAGATAATATTATGGAACTCAGTTTCTTGGGGAGCATGTATGCCATATGTAGAAGAAATGTTGGAATGTCTTAAAGAGAATAAAATAAGAAGTGGTGTCATCAGTAATATTGGTTGGTCAGGGCAAGCTTTGAAAGATAGAATTAATCGACTACTACCCCAGAATCAATTTGAATTTATTATTGCTTCTAGTGAATATGGCATTAGAAAGCCAAACTCAATGCTTTTTGAATTAGCAATTCAAAAGGCTAATCTATATCCAAATGATATCTGGTTTTGTGGTGACAATGTCAAGGCTGATGTATATGGCGCAAGAAGTGTAGGTATTTTTCCAGTATTTTATGAGGATGAGACGGTTGAAAACCCTTGGAAGGAGCAAAATGCCGATCTTAAGATTGATTTTGAACATTTACATATACATAGTTGGGTTGAAATGATAAACATCCTGAATAACTACAATATATAAGCTTATTCAATGATATTAGTACAAGTGGGAGAAAAGAAATGAGAGGAAAAAGGATTGTTATTATAACAAATCTGCTACTGTTAGTATGGTTTTTTCTTGATATGGTTGGAGTGTCGTTTGATGGAAAGGTTCTAGTGACAAGGTCATGGCAAGAAGACGGTATCTTCTTTTTGCTGTACATAACCAGCTTTATGTG
>JAQVQL010000032.1:0-12696 GCA_028701595.1 Herbinix sp. | reverse complement strand
AATGAATGGGGAAGGCCTGTACATGATGATATCAAGCTGTTTGAAATGCTTATCTTAGAGGGTATGCAGGCAGGACTATCATGGATAACCGTACTTAAAAAGAGAGAAGCATTCAGAGAGGCATTTGATGGATTTGATCCACATAAGATAGCTCTGTATGATGATACAAAGATTCAGGAGCTATTAGAAAATGAGAAAATAATAAGAAATCACCTTAAAATCAACGCTGCTGTGAACAATGCCAAGTTGTATTTGAAGGTTATAGAGGAATACGGGAGCTTTGATAAATTTATATGGAGCTATGTGGATTATTCACCTATTATAAATAGATGGGACAACCATAGCGATATGCCTGCAAGCACCCTGCTATCCGATAGGGTAAGCAAGGACTTGAGGAAAATGGGATTTAAGTTTGTTGGGTCGACAATAATTTATTCATTTATGCAAGCTGTAGGTATGGTCAATGATCATATTACTGAATGTTTCGTCTATAAAGAGATAGAGGGGTCTAGCCTATAATGAGCGAAGATATGAAAAAGAAGATATCAATAGTGACTGGTGCAACAGGCGGATTAGGAAGAGAGTTTGTGAGAAGATTACTCAATGAAGATATTGATGAGATCTGGGCAGTTGCTAGAAATGTAGATAAACTTAAGAAGTTAAAAGAGGATTATGGTGATAAAATCATTATAGTAGTAACTGATTTATCACAGGACAAATCACTGGATCTACTCGAAGAGATGCTTCAGAATAGTAATCCTATTGTTAAATACCTTATAAACAATGCCGGAGGAGGAAGAATGGGTTCATCAGATGAGTTCTCAAGAGAAGAGATTGAATCACATGTGATGGTTCATTGTACAACAATTGCAACTCTATGTAACTTATGTATACCCTATATGCAAAAAGGATGCCACATCATAAACATGGCATCACAGTCTGCTTTTCAACCGGTACCCTATATTAATCTATATGCAGCAAGTAAAGCATTTGTAAGAAGCTATTCTAGGGCATTAAATGTAGAACTGAATTGTAGGGGCATAGTTACTACTGTAGCCTGTCCAGGTTGGATTAAGACTGAATTGCTAGAAGATAAACGTAATGGTAAGCAAATTCAATTCCCTGCAATTGCATTAGCAGAGGATGTGGCCGCTAAAATTCTTAAGGATGCAAAAAGAGGCAAGGATATGTCTGTGTACGGTATATATGTAAAATGGATGCACCTACTATCTAAAATTTTCCCCCATAAGCTTGTAATGAGGACATGGGTAAAGCAAATCAAGGAATATATTTGAGAGGTAGTATAAATTGAAGAACAGAATATCATCAGAGCGTGTCGATTTGTTTGATCCGAATATTTACATAACTATTTTTTTTGATATTATTGGCGAAGTAGATACAGAATTATTGCTTTCAGCTGTAAATAAAGCCTTTACCAGATTTGAAGCTACCATGTCTAGAATCGTATTATTGGATGACGGTGAAGCATACTATGAGAAGATGCCTGTCAGCGCCTGCACAGTGAAGACTACACAGCAGGACATTATCAGTTTGATAAAGGAAAATGAAAAAATTCCTTTTTCATTAGAAACTGGTGAATTAATGCGGGTATTTGTTCGGCCTTCAAGTAATAAATCAACCGTGTTAACCATGGCACATCATCTGGTGGGTGACGGTAAGTCTATAGTATACTTTATTGAAAGTATAATGAAGGCCTTAATCGAAAAACCACAGCCATATTCGAAACTGCATTTGATAACAGAAGATTCATTACCTAAAGAATCACAACAGCCTCTTTGGATGAGATGGTGGACTAACGGATTTAATAGGTCTTGGAAAAAGTCAGGGAAGGTATTTGGCTATGATGATTATTATAGACTCCATTATGTTTACTGGGAGGAAAGAGAATCAGTAATTCTGATGGAAGAATTCTTAAATGAAGATGTGAAGATTATTCATAAAAAGGCCACCGCTGCTAAAGTATCTATTAATAGCTATATTATTACGGCCTTCCTTAAGGCAAATATGAATATGAGTAAAGCAGGCCTAGCAGTAAATGCACGTATTGATAATAACCGAACAATGTCGAATCAGGCATCGGGTATATCTATTGACTATGCTTATAACGATAAACTGCCTTTTGAAAGAAATGCTCAGGAGGTACATAGGAGAATATACAAGAAGTTAAGTCGTCCTGTAAATAAGTATTTTATTCTTCGCTTTATGCAGAGATTTCAATCATCACTTATAGATTCAATTATGATGCATATCTATGGTTTATATGATAATAAGGTGACATTTAAGTTATCAAAGATAATGGGATATAAATCAGGTGGTAGAACTTCTATCGGTATAACAAACTTAACAAAGATTGATATTGAGAATACATATAATGATTATCATATAGAAAAACTATATTTTATACCACCAGTAGTATCTTATAGCAGACAGACAGTAGGTATCGTAACAAGCGAAAGTGGTATGACTATTACTTATCATTGTATGAGTGATACATATAATGAAGAGAAAAAACATAACTTTGAAAAGGCAATGAAAATATTACTAGATTAAGAAAATCGATTATAATATAAGGAGTAGCTTTAATGAACGGACAAAACAGATCTGATATAAATATTGGTGCAAAAGTAAAAATCGTTTTGAAAGCCGACCAAATGACGGGGAAATTAACAGAGGGAACAGTCGAAAGATTATTGACTAAAAGTAGCTTTCACCCTCATGGTATCAAAGTAAAGTTAACTGATGGTCAAGTGGGGAGAGTCCAAGAGATTATCTAATCGGATATAATGAGGATAAATTCTCCAGATAAGTTTGATGATGACTACACGATAGCGCAATCTCAAAACAATAAACATTGTAAATAGAGCAATCAGTTTCTATTGTGGGGGAAATTGCTTTTTGTTAAAAATTATTTAATTTAACAAAAAAATTTTGTCTAAAATTAATTAATTTACCTAAAGTATAGTATATTTGCATAAAAACTTGAAATTTGCATAAAATTATTGTATAATTGGTTTGAAATGGAGGTGTGCTATATGCTTGAAGAGGAATTGGTGAGGTTAGTTAATAAGATTACTTCTGAAAAGTGCGAAAAACAACATATTGAATTAAAGAATGCATCTGGTGGTGCACCTACAAAACTTTATAATACATTATCAAGCTTTTCAAATCAAATAGGTGGTGGAATAATTATCTTTGGAATTGATGAAAGCACAGGATATAAAGTGACAGGTGTCTACGATGCCCAGGATATCCAAAAGAAAGTGATGGAACAATCCTTACAGATGAATCCTGTAATAAGGCCCCTTTTTACAGCTGCTAGGGTAGCAGACAAGATGGTTGTTAGTGCAGAAATTTCAGAATGTGATATTTATGAAAAGCCCTGTTTTTATAAAGGAGCTGGAAGATTGCGTGGATCATATATTCGTATAGGGGATTCCGATCAACCTATGACAGAATATGAAATATATAGTTATGAAGCATTTAAAAGAAGAACTAATGATGAGCTTCGCACTATTGATAGAGCAACATTAGAAGATTTTGGAAGTGATAAAGCAACAGAATATTTGATAAAGCTACGTAGACAGAAATCGAATCTAATAAATCTTGAAGATAAGCGCATATTCGAAACTCAGGGTATCATGCAAGGTGGTTTACCTACATTAACAGGATTGTTGCTTTTAGGTGGGTATCCACAGGAGTTTTTCCCTCAATTAAGTGTTACCGCAGTGGTGGTACAAGGGAAAGAAATGGGCGATCTTGGTCATGATGGAGAAAGATTTATAGATAATAAACGCATTGAAGGAACTATATCAGAGATGTTAGAAGGTACATTGGCTTTTGTTAGAAGAAACATGAAAGTTAAAACTATAATAAATGAAGAAGGAATCCGTGCTGATAAGCCTGAATATCCAATAAAGGCAATTAGGGAGATTGTATTAAATGCTCTTATACACAGAGACTATAGTATTCATACTGATCGTTCACCTATAAGACTAGTAATGTATGAGGATAGATTAGAATTGGAAAATCCAGGAGGACTCTATGGAAGAATAACCATAGATGATTTGGGAAAAACAGCTGCGGATACCAGAAATCCTTATTTGGCAGGTGCTTTGGAGATATTAATTGATTCTGAAAACCGTTTTTCTGGTATTCCAACTGTTATATCAGAGCTTAAAAAGGTTGGTATGCCTGCGCCCGTATTTATTGATAGAAGAGGAGCCTTCAAGGTTGTATTTTACAAAAACGCAGTAGTCGGTGACGAAGATGTTGATATTATACGAGAAATAATAAATTATTGTATTACACCACGGTCTAGGGAAGAACTTGCAAATAGATTTGGATTTAGTACTGCAAGTTATTTTAAAAAAACTTATATATCTCCATTAATAGAGGATGGTAGGATTAAAATGACCATCCCTGAAAAACCTAAAAGTAAGTTTCAAAAGTATTATTCCGAAAATATAAGGGCGTGAGTAAGGAGTTAAGATGAGCGGACAAAACAGATCTTATATCAATATTGGTTCAAGGGTAAAAATTTATATATTATTGAGAGGGAGGATAAATCCTCCGTTGGTAGTAGTGAAAACATAAACTATATTGAGGAGGATAAATCCTCCGTTGGTAGTAGTGAAAACATAAACTATATTGAGGAGGATTGGATGAAACTTTATATGAAACAAAAGGTATTTTCATGGGCAGATAAGTTTAACATTGCTGATGAATACGGTGCTACCAGATACTATGCAGAGGGCGAATTGTTCTCCTGGGGTAAAAAACTTCATATTTATAACAATACTGGACGTGAGGTTGCATTTATCCGCCAGAAGCTAATGTCATGGCTTCCCCGCTATTTTGTGGAGATTGATGGAGTTACAGTTGCCACAGTGGTTAAAGAACTCACCTTCTTTAGACAGTCATATCGTGTAGAAGGCTTGCCCTGGCGTATGGAGGGGAATTTCTGGGCACATGACTATGTCATGTATGACAACAACCAAGAAATCATGAGTATGAAAAAAGCTTGGTTTACCTGGGGAGATAGCTATGAGCTTGAAATCCCTGACCCGGAGAATGCACTTCTCTGCCTGTGCGTGGCTTTGGCAGTTGATTGCGCGGTGTCACAGTCTCAGAATAATAATTAAGAGTATCAAGGGGACGGGGTTAGTGTCACATCGAAGATGTGACACTACCCCCGTCCCCTTGATACCTAATTATACTAATTCCATCATCAAGTCCTTAAGCGCCTTAGGATCCTGTACTTGATCCACAAGAGGTTCTCTGCCTGCAAGTATCTTGTTCATAGCATGATAATCTGGACGATCTTCACGATAAAGTATACCGATTGGAATTTGATCACCGAATTCCATAGATCTTAAAATTGCCTTGGACTTATCGGTAGGATCGTAGTCTTCCTCTAAATGATATACTCTTTCCTTATAATAGCTAAAGGTATTTACCTTATTAAAGCTAACACAGGGTTGAAATATATCTACCAGTGCATACCCTTTATAGGATATAGCCTCCTTCATCATGGCTGTGAGGTGCTTTGCATCACCACTAAAGGACCTTGCCACAAAGCCCGCACCTGCTGCTATTGCCATAAGAACAGGATTAATTGGAGTGTTTAGGTTACCATCTGCTTGTGCATTGGTTAACTGCCCTGTTGCAGTGGTGGGAGAGGATTGTCCCTTAGTAAGTCCATATATTTGATTGTCATGAACAAAATGAGCGATATTAACATTGCGGCGTATGGCATGTATGAAATGATTTCCGCCTTCACCGTATGAATCACCATCACCGGTATTAACAACAACTGTCAGACCTTCATTCACAATCTTTGCAGCCGTTGCAGCCGGTAGACTTCTACCGTGTAGTCCACAGAAGGTATTTGCGCTGATATATTGAGGCGTTTTAGCCGCCTGGCCTATACCAGCTGCCATAAGTACTTCGTGTGGATCCTTGCCTAATTCCTCTAATGCAGTCTTTAGACAATTTAATATGCTGAAATTACCACAGCCGGGACACCATGCGGTTTCAAATGTGCTAAAGGATTTATTCATAGTAGCCCTCCTCCTGTAATAGATTTTGTAGTCTGTCTACGATTTCTTCTCCAGAAATCTGACGACCGTCATATTTTAATATACTGTTATTGCAGTTAATTCCAGTTGTTTCTCGAATTAATCCAGCAAGCTGTCCTGTGGAATTTTGCTCTATATTGATTATCACTTTTACTTTATCAACCATCTCAAGCAAAAGATTTGTGGGTAGGGGATAAATATCACCGAATACTAATGCTCCGAATTTATCATCTGAACCTTTATTAAGGGATTTTACTGCTTCCTTAATCGGGCCGTATGTGGAGCCCCAACCGACCAGTAGTATATCACAATCCTCTACGCCAAAGAATTCAGGTTCCTCTAACTCTCTTACAAGTCCATCAAGCTTACGCGCGCGTTTATCAGCCATATTGACACGTACATCTGCACTTTCTGTTATATATCCACGTTCGTCATGCTCATCGCTATCTGCTGTAACGAAATAATTACCTTTTCCCGGAACTCGTCTGGGGGATACTCCGCTATCAGTAATAAGATATCTCATATAATCACTATCATCTTCTGTAGAGATAATCGGTGTATTGCTTGCAATCTCGGACACATCATACATTTGGACCGTGGAGGTGGAATCACCTAGGTATTGATCGCTAAGTAGCAGTACAGGTATCTGATATTTGTCAGCCAGGTGAAAAGCGCGAGCTGTCTGATAAAAAGCATCAGTATGATTTCGTAAGGAGATTACCATTCTTGGGAATTCTCCATGAGAAGCAAAGATGGTAAATTTTAAATCGCTTTGCTCGGTTCGGGTAGGTAAGCCTGTAGCAGGGCCTGGGCGCTGAACATTCACAATTACTACAGGAATTTCGGCTATGCCTGCTAATCCCAGAGCTTCTACCATAAGTGAAAAGCCACCACCTGAGGTACCTGTCATGGACCTAACTCCCGCATATGAAGCTCCAATAGCCATGTTGATTGCTGCAATCTCATCCTCAACCTGCTCCATTACCACTCCGGTAGAGACTCCATGCTTTGAAAGATACTCCATTATAGGTGTGCCGGGTGACATGGGATATGCGCTATAGAATTTCAAACCAGCAGCGATAGCACCTAGAGCCACAGCTTGGTTGCCATTTATGAGCATGTTATCCATAAATTCTCCTCCCAGATGAGGATATTTAATATCAACACTGTCATATCCAAAACGTGCTGCATCCTGGTTAATCTTTACATAAGCCTCTTTTATCGAAGCCTCAATAATTTCATCAACATACTCGGGATTGACCCCAAAGAGCTTAAGAATAGCTCCTGCTGAGATGCTTCCTGATACCCTAGGATTACCAAGTTCTTTTGCCTTTTCCGCCATGGGGATGCGTATAGCATTAAAATCACCCTTTAAGTTACTGTCACATAGGATAAAACCATCATCCTTAAGATTTTCCAGATGAAGGTCGACGGTTTCTTCATTAAGGGCTATAATACCGTCCAATTTATTACTATGGGAGGTGATTGCTTCATTACCAAATCTAATTACCATAAAGTTGTGACCACCGCGGACCCGTGACATAAAATCACGAAGTGTATAGACAAAATACCCAGATCTCTTAAAAGCCTTCTCCAATATAGATACGGTGGTATCAATACCTTGTCCGGCTGCTCCGCCAATTAGTATATTATACATTAATTCGCCTCCTTTGCTAATGCTACCTTAAGTATATTATAAATTACCTAAAATTACAATCTTATGTAATGCCAAAGAGATGTAGCCTTGAATTTGATATATTTAGGTAAATTTTAGTGTTATCTGATACAAATATTTATAAAGTATTTGTAAAAAACTAATTAAAATGATGTTATTTTCATCTTATTATGCTATACTAATTTTGCAAATTATATTGAATTATATTAAAGTTATTTTGGAGGAAATAAAATGGAAGATGACCCTGGCGCCAATCATATAGGTGTTCAGATTATGATATTGGTTGCTCTCACTCTTATTAATGCTTTTTTTGCCTGTGCAGAGATGGCTATGGTATCAGTCAACAAATCGAAAGTTCGCAGGCAAGCAGATGAGGGGAAAAAAGGTGCAAAGCTCGTATTAAAGTTTTTGGATGAGCCCACAAGATTCTTATCAACAATTCAGGTTGCAATTACATTAGCAGGATTCTTTTCCAGTGCATCGGCCGCAACAGGACTTTCAAAACCTGTAGGACAATGGCTTATTGGTTTAGGAATATCACATGGTAATAAGGTATCGTTTGTGGCAGTGACACTTATATTGTCTTATTTTACATTAGTTTTTGGTGAACTGGTTCCAAAAAGGATTGCATTGCATAAGCCTGAGGCAATCAGCATGTTTTGTGTAAAACCCATACGACTTGTATCAAGAATAGCTTCGCCCTTTATAAAGCTACTGACTTTTTCAACCAATTTAGTAACTAAACCCTTTGGACTTAGTGAAGGTGACACCGAGGAAATGCTTTCGAGAGAAGAGCTTAAGACATTAGTTAAGGAGGGACAGGCACACGGCGTATTAAATCGTAAGGAAAAAGAAATGATTGATTCCATAATGGAATTTGATGATAAGATGGCAAAGGAAGTTATGACGCCTAGAATAAATGTATTTACCATAGATATATCCGAGCCCATCGAAGAATATTTGGACGAGCTCATGAGTGCAAAGTATTCAAGGATACCGGTGTACAAAGATGATGTAGATAATATTATTGGTATTCTCTTTATTAAGGATTATCTTAGAGAGGCAGTAAAATATGGGCCTGAAAATGTTAAGCTTGAGTCAATTCTTTGTAAACCATATTTTGTTCCAGATAGTAAATTTATCAGGGATTTATTCAGAGAGCTTCAGCAATCAAAGAAGCAGATTGCTATTTTGATAAATGAATATGGCGGGTTTGCGGGCATTGTAACGATGGAGGACCTGGTTGAAGAGGTAATGGGTGAGATAGAGGATGAATATGATCCCGCTCTCGCAAGGGTATTAAAAGTCGATGAGAATACCTATATACTTGATGGAATGGTAACCATTGGAGAATTAAACAGTAAACTGGATTTAAATCTTTATTCCGAAAATTACGATACTATTTCTGGATTTCTAATAGACCGGATAGGATCGATTCCTAAGGAAGAAGATGATAGAACCATAGAAATAGATAATCTGGTATTTAAGCTTGAGAGTGTTAAGCACAAAAGAATCGATAAGGTAAAGCTTTATATCGGAGTACCCGAAGGACGACAAACAGAGGATGAGAAAGAGTAATTAGAAAATAGGGACTGTCTCAGGCTTATTATGAGAGAGTCCCCTAATTATTTGTTTTGTATTATCCTTAGATTTATTCTGATATAGAGAAATTTAGAATGACATGACCGTTAAATCCTGCTCGATTATTTATATTTTGAATAAACTGAATTGAGAATATTTTGGTGTAGGAGTTTTTAATGCTTAACAATCAAAGAAACGAAAGTTTTTCATACGCCGGAATACCTTATGAGGATATAAATTGGTATGATATAGCGGGCCACCCGTTTGGAATTGCCTCTTATTTTAATGCCATAGTTTTTGGTGATGCCAATAATATTGTAGATACAAAAGGTGCTTTTGCAGTAGGACGTGACTTTGTAAGTCCAAGAGGATTAACTCTCGCTTACGGTAATGACGTAAATCTTGTAGGAACAGGATATAGTCCTGATTTTGTCAGATTTCTGGTTGGGAGAAATGTAGCAATGCAGGGACCCTTAGTCGTAATCGGTCATGTAGTAGCAGGAGGGAATTTTAGAGCCGCAAACGGAAGCACATATATGATAGGTAAGGACGGCAGTGATGAACAGGTAGAGGAGCTAAGAACGCTATATCAGGCACCCGGAGGAAGTCGGTATTGGACCCCTAGTGATAGGGGTACTCATTATCTTATATCAAGCTATGATGTACCTCGATATATACCTGCGGAAAGAATCGGTGCTAATGTGGCCAGATTCTTTAGTGATGCCAGAGAAAGTATAGGATATTATCATGAATGCCTAACAGGTCTAAGTGCAAATGGAACTGTGACTGATAATTTTCATGAGAAAATACTTAGGGGAAATGACCCGGTACAGAATGTGTTTGTAATTGACGCAAGACCTAATGGAATTCTTAATAAGGAAATAAGATTTGAGATACCTGAAGAAAGTATTGCAATAGTTATATTTAGGACCGGTAGTAACGCACATCTTCAATATGGCCTTTGGGGCGCAGAGCGTCTTGCTAATCGTACCTTGTATGTGTTTGAAGATGCTACAAATATTTATATGGAGGTACCAGCAGCTATCTGGGGAAGTATACTAGCTCCTAATGCAATGTTTCATGGACATCAGACCGGTGGCCATGTAAGCGGTAACGTGGCCTTAGGTTCCTTTGCAGTAAATGCTAGGAGCGGATTTGAGTTTCATCTATATCCTTTTATGGGTGGTGTAATCTGTGAAGAGCTAGCACCAGCTCCTCCCGAGATTCCAGCTCCAAGACCTATACCTTCCCCACCTAGAATACCTGTTCCCGCTCCTGCACCCAGCCCACTACCACCGGCCCCGACCCCAGTACCGCCTCCTGTAGTGCAGCCGATTGTAGAATGTCCGCCTTGCCCACCATGTCCGGAACCTGAACCGTGTCCGCCTTGCCCACCATGTCCGGAACCTGAACCGTGTCCTCCTTGTCCGACGCCTGAACCGTGTCCGCCTTGTCCTCCGACAGAAACACGGATCGAATATAGACCATATCCTGTTAGAGTACCGATTCCCTATCATAGTACGAGAATCAGGGTGGTTTATCGCAAGCTAATAATAAAAGAAAAGACAAAGGATTGTAGGATTGTTCCTGGTAAAATTATAGGTTGTATATGGGGATGTACCTGTTGTCATAATCATGAATATATCATAAAACTCTATAAGATTTGTGATGAGGAGAAAACCCAGTTGTATTGTGAGAAAGTTGGACCTTGCGGATGCTTTGAATTTGAGGTACCATATGATGATTGCTATGTTCTGGAGGTATGCCCTGAAAAATATATAAGAAAAAATATAAACTGCAAGCCGATGCTAACACTTAAAAATGTGGGGGTATCTAGCTTAATGGTTTTAAACTAATATAAGATGGAAGGGGCAAGATGATACTTGCCTATAAAAGCCCCTTCCATTATAATAAATTTGGAATATGGAAAAGAAATCCCCATAATACTATTATTTATAATATGGTCCATTAACAAACGAGGTAAAAAAGGAGGAAGCATTATGTCAAAGGTATACATTTTTCTTGCAGATGGCTTTGAAGAGATAGAGGCATTAACAGTTGTTGATTTACTTAGAAGAGCGGTAATTGAAGTATCCATGGTATCCATAACAGGTAGATTAGAGGTAAAAGGAGCCCATCGAATTAGTGTATTGGCAGACACCTTATTTGAGGAAGTAGACTTTGAGGATGCTGAACTCTTGGTTCTTCCTGGTGGAATGCCAGGTACGGCTCATTTGATGGACCACGAGGGCTTGGATAATTTATTAAGAGATTTTCATATTAAGAAAAAGAATATAGCAGCCATATGCGCTGCCCCAAGTGTACTGGGTAGCAAGGGTATTTTGGCCGGAAAAAAAGCAACCTCTTATCCGGGATTTGAAAGCAAATTAACAGATAGTATAGTTGTGAATCAGGATGTGGTAGAGGATGGTAATATAACCACATCAAAAGGGCTGGGTACGGCCATAGACTTTTCGCTTTCACTTATTAGTAGAATAATAGATAAGGATACCGCAAAAAGAATCGCAGACGGTATCGTGTACAAGCACTAAAAAGGCAAGGGCAAGACACGGGGGCGTTTCCGCTATCTTGTTTTGAAACAAGACAATGGAAACGTTCCTGTGTCTTGTTTCATTTGTATGGGATAATCTTGTGGCGTAATACAATCAGACAGATAAGATTTGGAAATGCCATAAAGGCATTTACAAAATCGGTAAGCTCCCATACGAGTTTTAAGGACATGACTGAGCCTACAAAAATCATAACAATATAGCATAGACGATATGTATTTATACCGGATTTGCCAAATAAGTATTCCACAGCCTTTTCACCAAAATATGACCAGCCTATTAATGTTGCGATGGCAAATGCTATTAGTGATATACCTAGAACGGTTCTTCCAAAGGGTATAGGTGCAAAGGCAGCAGTAGTCAGCTCTGCAAAAGAGTAGCCCTCGGCTGAGAAAGGATTCTTTAGTAGATTTGTGACAATTACAAGCCCGGTTATAGCACACATAACAACAGTATCCCAAAAGGTAGCGCTCATAGAAATCAGAGCCTGCCTAGATGGGTTGGAGGTCTTGGCTCCGGCGGCGGCAATGGCTGCTGAGCCAAGGCCTGCTTCGTTTGTGAACAAGCCGCGGGCTATTCCATATCTGGCTGCTATCTTAAGGCCTCCACCGATGAATCCTCCTACTACAGCTGCAGGTAGCTTTGATGGAAGAAAGGCTGACCTTATAATTGTACGGATACTAAGCAGAAGATAATCGTGATTTATTATTAGTATTACAAGGCATGCAAATAGATAGAAGAATCCCATAGCTGGAACTAGCTTGGTGCAAAT
>JAQVQL010000285.1 GCA_028701595.1 Herbinix sp. | reverse complement strand
ATATCCTCGGGACCATGGTGGCATAGCTCTGTTACATCAAATAAGTCATTTGTTATCCTGGTCATAAGCTGACCGGTCTTTTGATTATCATAGAAATTAAAGGATAGCTTCTGATAATGCTGGAAGATGTCATTACGCATATCGTATTCCATCTTTGCTCCCATCATATGACCCTTATAGGATGTAAAAAAGGTGCTGACAAACTCTATGGCTGCCAGCCCCAGCATTGCAAAAAGTAGCTTTATAATAATCGGTGCAGATTCTGAAATATCATAGTTTATCAAAATATCGTTGGTAATATACCTAACAACCATTGGATAAACTAGTGATATAGCGGATGCCAATAAAGCAAAGAACATATCTGCTACGAATAAATTAATATATGGTCTATAATAGGACAAAAACTTCTTCGTCTTCTTACTCATCAAATCTTCTCCTATCTAGCAAATCTTCAACACTACTATTGAGAAAGTCTCATCGAGAGCTCATACATATATTGGTCAATGTCCTTAGTCATAGCTAAAGCTTCTTCTATATCGAAATCCACAAATTGACTGTCCTTATAGGCTACAACACGATTATTAGCCCCAGCTATTAGTAAATCTACAGCTTTGGCACCCATAACAGATGCATAGACACGATCTCTTGCTGTAGGTGTTCCGCCTCTTTGGGCATGACCTATTATAGTTGCTCTGGTCTCCATTCCTGTGGTAGCTTCAATTCTTTTTGCCATATTTTCAGATTCGCCTACACCCTCAGCATTAATAATAATATAATGCTTTTTACCAGTTTCTCTTCTGCGGTTTATTTTCTTTATAATCTTCACTTCATCATAATCATAACGCTCAGCTATAAGAATTTCCTCTGCACCATTGGCTATACCGCACCACAGAGCAATATGTCCCGCATGTCTTCCCATAACCTCTATGATAGAACATCTCTCATGAGAAGTAGATGTATCTCTTACTCTATCGATTGTTTCAACTGCAGTATTTACAGCAGTATCGAAGCCTATAGTATAATCTGTACAGCTTATATCAAGGTCAATCGTCCCAGGAACTCCTACAGTATTGATACCTCTTTTTGATATTGCATCGGCTCCTCGAAAAGATCCATCACCACCAATTACTACAAGCCCGTCTATTCCATGCTTTCTACATATCTCAGCGGCTTTGTCCTGATTCTCTGGTATTACAAACTCCGGGCAACGAGCTGTATATAAAATAGTACCCCCACGCTGAATAATATCGGATACGCTCTTTGACTTCATTTCAAATATATCCTCTTCTAATAGGCCCAAAAAGCCCCTCCGGATTCCTTTGACCTTGACTCCGGCTAAAAGAGCCGTTCTTACAACTGAACGTATTGCAGCGTTCATACCAGGTGCGTCTCCTCCGCTTGTAAGGACACCTATTGTCTTAACTTTACTTTCCATTACATTATGACCTCCACGTCTTTTAAACTAAATAGTATTCTAATTCATTTTTGGTGCTGATGCAAGACACTTTTCGACAATAACGATATTATCTTCTGAATAAATTTGTCTAAGCTTTAATAGAAGCTCCTTACCTGCCTTTACATCCCTGCTTTTTGGTAGCCGTTTTATGATTTTCTCACTCTTACAGTATATAATGACCGAATCTTTTCCGTCATATCCTTCAAGCATATTATATAATTCTTGCTTAGCATTTTGAAACTGCTCAAAATCCTCGAATCTGACCCAAAGTTCCTTAGGAATTGCTTCAAAGGGTATGATTTCCTGACAAATAAGCTTAGCATCCTTATCCTCTTCTATAGTTGCTCTGCCACGGATAAACACCTTATCATCTAGCTCCAACATATGTTTGTATTTTTCAAAATCTCTAGGAAAAATTATGACCTCTATGGTTCCAAACATATCCTCAAGCATTATAAATGCCATTAAGCTATTTGTTCGTGTTGTCTTAACAGTTTTTGATGTAATCATACCGCCTATGGTATAAACACTTCCATCCTCCACCTTAGGCTTGTCTGTCTCTTCATCAATAATAAAATCATATGAAAAGCCTGTTACATTTTTATTCATAGTATCCATATAGTCATCAAGGGGATGCCCGCTTACATATATTCCAAGCACCTCTTTTTCAAAGGCCAACATCTCTTCCTTACTATATTCCGTCACATCGGGAAGATTAATTTCATATTCCTTTCTGTCATCTTCCCCTGCAAAGTCAAAGAGGTTCATCTGGCCGGTTAAGCTCTTTTTCTTTTCTTCGGCAATATGCTCCAGTATCTGTATATAGCTCATCATCAGCTGGCGTCTGTTGTCATGGATATTAGAAAATACTCCTGCCTTAATAAAGCTCTCAATAGTCCTTTTGTTAACCTCTTTCCCTGATAGTCGGTTAGCAAAATCCCTTAGGCTTGTATATGGTCCGTTAGCTTCTCTTTCCATCACAAGCGCCTCTATTACAGGCCTGCCTATTCCCTTAATTGCTGATAGGGCATACCTGATTGAACCCTTATATACCGTAAAAACGGCATCTCCCTCGTTGATATCCGGGGGTAGGATTGTAATATCCATCTGGCGACAATTATAGATATATTGTGCCACCTTACCGGGATTATCTATTACCGATGTCATCAAAGCCGCCATAAATTCTACGGGATAGTAATACTTAAGATAGGCTGTCTGATAAGAAATAACCGCATAGGCTGCGGCATGGGATTTGTTAAATGCATACTTAGCAAAATCCAGCATTTCATCATAAATATGATTTGCAACTTTCTCTGGAATTCCGTTTTTAATACATCCAGGAATACCTTCCTCCTCATTTCCATAGGTAAAGGTCTGCCTTTCCCTTATCATTACGTCTTCTTTCTTCTTTGACATGGCTCTTCTAACCAAATCACTTCGTCCATAGCTATATCCGGCTAGGTCTCTGACTATCTGCATTACCTGTTCTTGATATACAATACAGCCATATGTAGGTGCAAGAATGTGCTCAAGCTGAGGGCATTCATAGGTTACCTTTCCGGCTTCATTCTTACCCTTGATATATTTAGGAATAAAATCCATGGGGCCAGGCCTATATAAGGCAATACCGGCTATTACATCTTCTAGGCACTTAGGCTTTAATTCCTTCATAAAGCTCTTCATACCGCTGCTTTCTAGCTGGAAGATGCCTTCGGTTTTACCCGAGCCAATTAACTCATATACCTTATCATCATTAAAATCTATCGATTCTATGACTAGTATATTCTCTCTATGGTTGTTTTTATTAACTAGGGCTACTGCATTCTGAATTACTGTAAGTGTCCGTAGTCCTAAAAAGTCCATTTTTAATAGTCCCAGCTCCTCCAAGGTTACCATAGTGAACTGGGTTGTAATAGAATCATCAGATGAACGAGATAAGGGAACATATTCAACTATACTATTCTTACCGATAACTACACCGGCGGCGTGCATGGATGAATGTCTAGGAAGACCTTCAAGTCTTTTTGACATATCAATAAGCCTTTTAACCTCATCATCACCCTCATAGATTTTACGTAGCTCCGGATTAGTCTTTAATGCTTTTTCG
>JAQVQL010000284.1 GCA_028701595.1 Herbinix sp. | reverse complement strand
CTCCAAGTCTGGAGCTAAGATAAGGATCCTCACCATAGGTTTCATGTCCTCTTCCCCATCTAGGGTCGCGGAAAATATTAACGTTTGGCGACCAGAAGGTTAATCCCTTATAGATATCATAATCACCATACTTTTGCTGTGCATTAAATTTCGCTCTGCCTTCTGTGGAGATAATATCTGCCACTTCTTCCAAAAGCTCCTCATCAAATGTTGCAGCAAGCCCAATTGCCTGTGGAAATACTGTGGCTACTCCCGCACGGGCTACACCATGTAATGCCTCATTCCACCAGTTGTAGGCTTTTACTCCAAGTCTTTCTATGGCTGGGGCTGTATGGAGGGTTTGGAAGACCTTTTCTTCCAAGGTCATCCTAGATACTAGGTCCTTCGCCCTCTCCTCAAAGTTAAGTGTTTCATCTAAATACGCCTTATAGCCCTGCATATAATCTCCTCCTGTATATTATTAGATAATAAGCTTAGACAAGCTCAAAAATCTATAATTCTATATAGCGCTTCCTTAAGTCATTTCCGCATCATAAATCTATAGTGATTCTATTTCCTCTATAAGCCAATATTTTTGTTTATTCTTATAGGTTATACTATATTCATATATTTTATTAGTTACAATACGGCTATTTAATTAAAAATAGCCGTATTGAAGCTTTATATTATTTTTCAGTAAGTAGCTTTTTTATAACAGGCTAGACCCTTACTCTACTCCTCGTAGAAATCATTTATTAATGCCTCATAGTTTGCACTTGCTGCATCTGCTATTTCAATAGCGGAGATGTCTCCTAATCCTCCACCATCCTCATTTGCACCATGCTTAAAGCTTAATCCGGGTATCATATATACCAAAGAGAATACTCCGTTTCCGTCAAGCATCGGAACAATTGTCTCTTCCACTGCTCTTGAATCTCTAACGCTGGCATAAAAATAGGATAAGTCTCTTTCTTCATCTTCATATCCTGGAATATCTCCAACCCATTTGCTGTAAGCAAAGGCTACATCATCTGCACGCTGTGCATCCATATTGACCGGCATAATCCTTGGATTAGTCAGATACATAGTCTGCATCTTAGCATTGGGGCCAGGTCCTACTGGATGGAATACAAATCCCCAATCATCCTGCATATCAGCAAAATCAGTATGTCTGTACCATTCGGCAGGACACATAGCCGCCTGTCCAGACTTAAATATATCTATGAATGCAGTAAAGCTGCTTCCCTCAGGCTGAGGTGCAATTAATCCTTCATTATAATTATCTACGGTATATTGAATTGCTGCTAATATCTCATCAGACTTTTGATTGTTTTCATATCTTCCAGTATCAGAGTTAAAGCGGACATAGTCTCCACCGTTACTGAATACTGCTGCTTTTACAAGCTCCCTCTCCCATCCGGTGAAACCATATACATCATTCAATCCGTCATTATTAGTATCTCGGGTCAACTTTATAGCTAATTCCTTCATCTTATCCCAAGTCCATTCACCACTCTTTTGTAAATCATATGGAAGGTCGGGGTCTAAACCCACTTCTTCAAAAAGTCGCTTATTCCAAAACACTCCCAATCCAAGTAGATTATTCTCTTCTGAGAACGCATAGACTTTTCCGTTCTGTGCATAAGATTCCTTAACTGCCCTATTCCACATTTCATCTTCAAAGTTATTAAAACTGGGAAGATCACTGATAGGATACATTAATCCCTGCTTCAAAGGCTCCGGAACCATAGCCGGATCCATGATAAATATATCAGCTTCAGGATTACCTGCCATAGTGGATGTAATAAATAATTCAGCATAATCAGCCCAGGCAGCTATATTTTCCTGTACCAAAGTAAATTTGTGATCTGCCTGTAGCTGCTCTCTATAAGCCCGTTGGTCTTCTTCTCTCGCTGTTTTTGGTTCTGCTTGGCCTGTAGTATACCAGTCTGCAACCTTTATTGCGATTCCCCCTAAATCCCTTGGTGGTGTCGGTGTTGGAGTCGGTGTCGGTGTTGGATCTTCTTGCTCCACATCATCTGCTTGCTCAGTTGTAGTAGGTTCTGTCGTATCTGGTGTATCTACTGTAACTTCTGACTTTCCGCAGGCAGTTAATGTTGCAAAAACCATAGAAAGTACTAATAGAACTGCCATCAATTTCTTAAACCTCATTACCAATCCTCCTTATAATATGTTAATATATTACATAAATCTCTACATCTTTATGCCTGATTGAGCAAGGCTTTCTACAAAGCCCTTTTGAGCAACAATATATATGATAATTAATGGTGCGATTACCATTAATGTTCCCGTTGATATAATAGCTTGTGTATAGGCTGTTGAAGGAAACTCTGTTCTGTTACTAATATTCTGAATATGTTGCATTAGGCTATCTGCGATTCCTGCGACCGAGTTAGCCAATAATTTAAATTTACGTAGAAATAATGAAGAATAGAACGAATCCGTCCACTGCCACACGTATGAGAATAAGAAGATAGATGTCAACATGGGCTTAGCATCTGGAAGCATGATAATTAAAAATGTTTTAAACTTACCACAGCCATCTACATAAGCAGCCTCCTCCATCTCCTTGGGTATACCTCTAAAGTATTGTCTAAGCATAAATATGTATAATCCGTTTTTCAATCCCATGGAACCGGCACTAATCATTAAGTACGGCAATATTGAATTAAGCAGGTTAAGAGGCTGTCCAGTAATCATTTTAAATATCCCGAAAATATCAAAATATCTAAAGTTAAGATACAATGCTGTTAGAATGGTTTGTGGTGGAATTACTATTGACAAAATAACAGCACCAAACAACAGCTTCTTACCAGGAAAATTATACCTCGCAAAACCATAGGCTACTAAGGTGGTAGATGCTACCTGAATTATAGCAATTATCAATGATATCCATATTGTTTGTACAAGTCCTTTAGAATAATTCATCAAATCACTTGCCATTTGATAATTAGAAATCGACCAACTTCTGGGAATGTTTATTACGGTGGCATCATATAGATCCCTCTCCTCCATAAAACTTACAGAAATCTTGCTAAGTATTGGCTGTAAAATCAAAAATACCAATCCAAATAGCATAATTGCTCTGCAAATATTAAATGCCTTTCTGCCGATTGTCTTTTTAAGCAAATATCCGTTAGAAAGCCGGTTTCTCTCCCAAAAGTTCTTGAAGGCTTTATTCTTAACATGTTTTACCTTATTTGATTTTTTTAATAGAGCATTCGTCTTAATCATAATAGTATACCCTCTTTGATATAGTAGCTGATACAATTGCAATTATTACGGCAATCACCGCAAAGTAAGACCATGCCATTGCTGAACTCCTTCCATACTCTAAAGCAGGAGTCATGGTCTGCTTTATATGATTCATTACCTCATTATCCGACCTAACGAAGAAATCAATTATTGAATATATAACATTAACTAAAATCAATGAACTTACCATGGGGAATGTTATTTTCCAAAAGGTTTCCCATGCTGTAGCACCTTCTATTTTTGCTGCTTCAAACATGCTGGCTGATATTGTCTGAAGACCAGATAGGAAAATGATAATCTGGATACCCGAA
>JAQVQL010000031.1 GCA_028701595.1 Herbinix sp. | reverse complement strand
TGCAAAGATAAGGAGGAGGCAATAAGAATAGCTGAGGATATGAATGTAAGCTATCATGTTGATGATATTCTTGAGAAATTCAGACTTCAAAAGAACCTAGAGTTAAGGTATTTGGATATTACCAGGGCTCAGTTGAACGCTTTTTTGAATCTTATCAGCCCGATTTACTATCCAACGAACCATTTTCGAGGTCCCGATGAAAATATTAGACGAAACCATATGAACCAGAGCTTCTTATGGAAATTCGGTATATCAGGTGATAATCCCATGCTGCTCTTAATGATCCGATCAATTGAAGATGAGAGAATCATAAAGGATGTATTAAAGGCTTACGAATATCTGCGAATGAACCTTGTTATGGTGGATCTGATTATCCTAATTGACTCCAGACCTGGTTATCTGCAGGAGATAGATGAATTAATCTACGAAATGACCAGCTCACTCAGGATTTTTGATTCCGGAAGTGGTAAGCCAAGCTTCTTTATGCTGCATACCTATGAGATGGCACCGGCAGAAATTGACTTACTTTATACGGTAGCCAGGGTCGTGTTTTCAGAGAGAACAGGTATTTACTTTACCGATGTAGAAGAAATGCAGTATGAGCTTCTTGATGAATATTAGGTTTGAAGGAGGTATTGACATGATTGCAACAGATGAACAAACCATAAGGGATAAGGATATAGAAAATTATGAATATTACAACGGCTTTGGAGGATTTATCTGTGAGGGCAGAGAATATGAGATTTTGTTAGAGGGTAATAACAGACCACCGGTACCTTGGATAAATGTCATATCAAACAAGAACTTTGGATTCCAGATATCGGAATCAGGAGCTGGCTTTACTTGGAATATTAACAGTAGAGAGAATAAGATAACTCCTTGGTCCAACGACCCTGTAAGTGATAGAGCCTCAGAGGCAATTTATATTCTTGATGAAGTAAGCGGGGAGGTAATGACTCCTATGTCACTGGGAAGGTCTGACCGTGGTACTTACCGAGTTAGGCATGGCTTTGGTTATAGCAGGTTCATTCATGAGGAAGCATTTATCGAGCAGGAGATGACTGTTTTTACCCCCTTGGATGAATCGGTGAAACTATGGAACCTTAAGCTGACAAACAAATCTGATAAAGTAAGGTATCTGAGTCTTACCTATTATGTTGAATGGGTACTGGGTACACAGAGGGAGCATACTAATCCTTACATTCTGACGTCCTATAATAAAGAGCAGGGATATTTATGTGCAAAGAACATCTATGCCATGAGTTTTCAAGACATGTATTCCTACCTCTTTTCTAATGAGGTGATTACCAGTTATACTGGAGACAGGCAGGAGTTTTTAGGGCAAAAGGGTAGTATATGGGAACCCCGTGGAGCAGGAATTAAGCTATCTTGTAATGCCGGTGTGGCTTATGATCCCTGTGGAGCAATTCAGGTGTCTATAGTATTGCAGCCCCATGAAAGTAAGACTTTCTTGTTCGGCCTCGGTCAGAGCAGTGACCTTGATGAGATATGTAAGATTAGAGATAAATATAGGAATGTCACCGCAGCAGAAAGTGAACTTGACAGGGTGAATGCATATTGGGATAGATTGTTAGGGACAGTCAAGGTGAAGACAAAGGACAGAGCAATCGATATTCTACTTAACGGGTGGCTGATCTATCAGACTATATCCTGTCGAATTAATGCGAGGACAGGATTTTATCAGTGTGGAGGTGCTTATGGGTACAGGGATCAGCTTCAGGATACTCTGTCACTCTTATTTATAGAGCCAAGCATCATGCGTAACCAGATTCTAATTGCCTGTAGTAGGCAGTTTGAGGAAGGAGATGTCCAACATTGGTGGCATCCCCCGATGGGCATAGGTGTAAGAACGAGGATAACCGATGATTTGCTGTGGTTGCCATACTGCACAGCAGCTTATATCCGAAGCACAGGAGATAGCGGGGTATTAAAGGAGCAGGTGCCTTACATCAAAGGCCCTCTGCTTAGAGAGGATCAGCATGAGATTATGTTTACGCCGGAAGTATCAGAGAAATCCGAGAGCGTCTATGAGCATTGTAAAAAAGCCATAAATCGCACCAGGTTCGGAGAGCATGGACTTCCTCTTATGGGAGGAGGTGACTGGAATGACGGTATGAATGAGGTGGGAATCCTAGGGAAAGGCGAGAGTGTGTGGCTTGCTTGGTTTGTCTATGCCGTACTTGGTGATTTCCTTCCATTATGTTACCAGGAAGGCGATGATGGTTTCGGCCGTAGGTGGGAGAAGAAACGAGAAGACCTTCTTCAAAACATAGAGAAGCATGCATGGGACGGGCAGTGGTACCTAAGAGCTTTTTATGATGACGGCACTAAGATTGGCTCCAATGAAAGCGATGAGTGTAGGATAGACTCAATCAGTCAGTCTTGGAGCGTAATATCAAAGGGTGCAAATGGAGAAAGGGCAAAAACAGCAATGCAGTCAGCCTGGCATTATCTTGTAAGGGAGGAAGAAGCCATTTCATTACTTTTGGCACCTCCATTTAATAAAACAAGCAAAAATCCAGGCTATATCAAGAAGTATATTCCAGGAGTTCGAGAAAACGGGGGTCAGTATACCCACGGGGCGATTTGGCTAGCAATCGCAACAACGATGCTAAAGGATTATAATATGGCTTATCGACTGTTCACCATACTCAATCCGATTTACCTTACACAAAGCAGGAAGGATGTGCTGAGGTTTGAGAAGGAGCCATATGTAATGACGGCGGATATATCCCTCAGTCCTCCCTATACAGGAAGAGGAGGTTGGAGCTGGTATACAGGCTCTGCAGGCTGGATGTATCAAGGATTATTGAGCTGGTTTTTAGGTGTTCGCAAAGAAGGAAATGAGCTGGTCATTGATTCGTCAACACCTGCAAACTTTGGCGATTATTCTATAGAATATAGGTGTGGAGAGTCAGTCTATGAGGTTAATGTTATGGGCAGAAGTGAGGGAAGTTTAACAACAAAAACAATCACTATGGATGGCAGACTAATTCAGGGAAACCGAGTGCCGCTTGTAGACGACGGGGTTAGGCATAGTATTATTGTATAGTTAATGCTTGTAATTTAATGTAGAAAATTCTATAATATACTTACATGTTTTTATTAAGTTGATTTTAGTGAGCTTACTTATAGGTAAAGGTACAAAAATGAACCATATATGAAACGGAGAAATCTATGAGGCATGGATTTATAAGAGTAGCAGCTGCCACACCGAATATAAGGCTGGCAGATTGCATATACAATGCGGAGCAAATTATTAATATTATAGAGACAGCAAATAAAAAGGAAGTGGGACTTCTTGTGTTTCCTGAGCTTTGTGTTACAGGATATACCTGTGGCGATTTGTTCTTTCAGGATTTACTGCTTAAGGAAGCCATGGGACAGGTAAAAAGGATAGCAGAAGCTACCATGGACAAGAAACTAATTACGGTGATTGGTTTCCCCTATGAACATAGCAAAAAGATTTACAATACTGCTGCAGTCTTACAGGGGGGAAGGGTATTAGGTCTTGTACCTAAAACGAGCTTACCCAATTATGGTGAATTTAATGAATTAAGGTATTTTGCACAGGGTCCGCAGAAAGCAATTAAAGTAGAATTCATGGGCGAAGAGCTATACTTTGGGTCTAGGCAATTATTTGAACGGAGTGATATACCTGATTTTGTATTAGGAGTAGAAATATGTGAGGATCTATGGATTCCCATGTCTCCAGGAAATTCACATTGTTTGGCAGGAGCAACCGTGATAGCCAATCTATCAGCTAGCAATGAGATTATTGGAAAATCCCAGTATCGTAGAGAACTTGTGAAAAGTCAGTCAAATAGATTGCTTTGCGGATATATATATGCAGATGCTGGTGAAGGTGAGTCCACCACAGATTTAGTGTTCTCAGGGCATAACCTTATCGCTGAGAATGGTAACATACTCTCGGAGGCAGAGCCCTTTCATGATGATATGATTATTAATGAGATAGATTTAGGAATTATAGTAAGCGAAAGAAGAAGAATGAATACCTATAGCGGACAAGGCTGTGATGATTATACTCATATAAAGTATTCACTTTCCGATGATAATTATGAGCTAAAACCATATGAATTAATTCGAAGAATTGATCCTTCACCTTTTGTTCCGGAGGGAATTATGAAACGAGAGGTGCGCTGTAAGGAGATCTTTACAATCCAAGCCATGGGCTTAAAGGCCAGGCTTTCTCATGTAGGAACGGATTGCGCAATTATAGGAGTTTCTGGAGGTTTAGATTCAACCCTCGCTATGCTAGTCTGCCATGAGGCATTTGAACGTATGGGACTTGATAAGAGGGGGATAATGGCTGTAACTATGCCATGCTTTGGTACATCCTCCCGTACCTATAACAATGCTATAGCACTATCAGAGAGTCTTGGTGCAAGTATTATGAACATACCTATTAAGGATGCTGTATTACAGCATTTTAGGGATATAGGACAGGATATAGATACACATGATATTACCTATGAGAACTCTCAGGCAAGAGAAAGAACCCAGGTTCTTATGGATTTGGCAAATAAGTATAATGGTTTGGTAATTGGAACAGGTGATATGTCAGAGCTTGTTCTGGGCTGGGCTACCTATAACGGGGACCATATGTCTATGTATGGAGTTAACTCTTCTGTTCCTAAGACACTTATTCGCTCCATAGTGGAATGGTTTGCAGATTCTACCGATAATGCTAAGCTATCAGAGGTATTAAAGGACATATTAGATACGCCTGTCAGTCCCGAACTAATTCCTCCTACCGAGGCAAATGAATATCAGAAAACAGAGGATTATATAGGACCTTATGAGCTCCATGATTTCTTTATGTATTATGTTCTTAGATATGGGTTTTCCCCTCAGAAGGTGTATTATCTGGCAAAGATTGCATTTGCACAAAAATATAGTGGCGATGTATTATTAAAATGGCTACAGGTCTTCTATAGTAGATTCTTTACCCAGCAATATAAAAGATCATGTCTTCCTGATGGACCTAAGGTGGGAACGGTGGCTATATCTCCCAGAGGAGATCTAAGGATGCCCAGTGATGCTAAGGCAAAGCTGTGGCTTGATGAAATAAAGCATATATCACTATAAAATAAATTGCATTAACTATAATTTTCTTACATTTAGAGAGAAAAGATAGAGCTAAGATATACAAAGTAGAAAGGGGACGAATATGGCACTTAGGATTATTACCGATTCGGCATCTGATATACCTAAATCGGTTACTCAGGAATTTGGATTACATGTTATACCTACACCTGTTGTTATAGACGAAATAGATTATTTTGATGGAGAGACTATATTTCCTGAGAAGTTCTATGATATTCTAAGAAGTGGCAAGGATATTAAGACATATCACGTAAATTCTCAGATGTTTTATGATAATTTTTTACCTTATGCTCAAAATAATGATGAAATAATATACATATGCTTTTCAACCGGAATTGCAGGAACATTTAATGCTGCTAATATTGCTAAGACAGAGCTTTTAGAGGAATATCCAGATTTTGATTTAACTATTATTGATTCAAAGTGTGCATCATTGGGCTTTGGACTGTCTACATATTATGCCTTGAAAATGCAAGAGAATGGCGCTAGTAAGGAAGAAATCATAGAAGCGATAGAATGGCATTGTAATCACATGGAGCAAATATTTACTGTTAAGACTTTGGAATACCTACTAAAGGGAGGGCGGTTAAGTAAGACATCTGCACTTGCAGGAAGCCTACTCGATATAAAGCCAATTATACAGGTTAATGATTTAGGTGCTCTTGAATCCATAGAAAAGGTTAGAGGAAGACATAAATCCTTGAAACGCTTGGTAGAAATGGTTGGTGAAAGATGTACGGATTTGTCCAGCCAGATTATCGGTCTTGTGCACGGTGATGATGCCGAGACTTTGGAGCAAGTCAAGGAGATGCTTGAGAATACATATGGATGTAAGCATTTTATAGAGAATTATGTTGGCTGTGCGATTGGGGCTCATACTGGACCTGGCATAATCGGAATAATATTTCTTAATGAGGAGTCACCCTTCAAAAAGTATATACAATAGATTAATAATACTAGAACAACGTTCTATAAGTAATCGGCCTATAATATGTGGCCTGTTACTTGCAGAACGTTGTTCTAAGAAGGTGCTATGTAAGTATGGTTAGGGTGTTACTTTGGCTTTGTCGAGTGCTACCTTAATCGCTTCAATTAGCAGAGTCTGAGTATACCTACTATCATCTCTTAGCTCAAGCTGGTCAATCGGAACATCATTGCTTAATTGTGTTGAAATTTCATCTAAGGAAGGCGCAACAAGTGGGAACATTGTGGTAATTGTTTCATCAATATTGACGATGCGCACCGAATTGATATGGTTTTCATCCAAGACCACTTCGAGATTGATTACTGTATCACTAAGTGGTATGGAGGAGGTCCATACTCCGGCTTTATATAGCTTAGTTTCAGAGGCGACATCTTCTTTATCCTTTCCGCTGAACATAAATATCAGCAGAAGAATTAGAAGAATACCTAAAGCAGCAAAAATTACCGTATATATAATTTCTTTTAATTGGATAACGACTATTTTCGTCTTTGCCATTTCTATCCTCCGGAGCATATTTGCTTCATTGTCTTAATCTTATTATATATTATTAATCAGTATAATAAATTATGCCGACAAGTTGAATCTGTGTATTAAAAGTTGGTTTATTCATACAATGTAATTGTAACACTGATAAGTATATTTAGATAAGGGGGTGTATATATGTCCTTGCAGTATTATCTAGGAAGCGCCGGTTCCGGTAAATCCTATCAGATGTATAAAAATATAATAAAGGAATCGCAGAAAAACCCCGAAACGAATTACTTGATAATCGTACCGGAGCAGTTCACCCTGCAAACACAGAAGGATATCGTATCCATGCACCCGAACCATGGAGTCATGAATGTGGATATCTTATCTTTTATGCGCTTTGCTTATCGAATATTTGATGAGGTTGGAGGAAACGATTTTCCAATATTAGAGGATACCGGAAAAAGCATGGTAATACGAAGGGTAGTGGCAGAGAAGAGAAAGGAGCTTGTTCTCTTTGGAGCAGGTGTGAAGAAGACGGGCTTCATTAATGAGCTTAAATCACTGCTTTCTGAGTTCTACCAATACAATATAAGGCCCGATAATTTCCAGCAGATGATTGAGATATCTGCAAAGAAACCGGTATTAAAAGCAAAGCTCCATGATATTCGTACAATATTCGAAGGCTTTGCTGATTTTATGAAGGAACGTTATATTACTGCAGAGGAGATACTTGTTGTATTAAGTAAGGTGATTGATGAATCGGACTGGCTTAAAAACAGCGTTATTTGCCTCGACGGCTTCACAGGCTTTACACCCTGTCAGAATGAGATACTTGCAAAGATGATGTCACTGGCAAAGAAGGTTATGGTTACAGTTACAATTGATCCCAGAGAACCTTTGGGTGTTAAGGAGTCTGAATACCGTCTATTTGGATTAAGTAGGAAGACTATAGACAAGCTCCACGAAATTGCAGACACAACTAAGACTAAGATAGAAGAGCCGATATATGTTCAGGATAAAAATGAATACAGAGTTCCTTATCGCTTTCTGTCTTCACCGGCATTGGCACATTTAGAGATGAATCTATTCCGATATCCATATGAAATATATGAGAAGGAACAGGATGAAATCAGTATTCATAGCACGAAAAATCCCGAAGCTGAAGTAGCCTTTGTTGTTAAAGAAATCAGGAGGCTTATAAGAGAGGATGGATATAGATATAAGGATATTGCAGTGGTTACAGGAGATATAGAAAGGTATGGTCGTATAGCAAAAAAACATTTTGATCAGGCGGGCATACCATGCTTTATAGACTATAAGAAAGAGATTCTTGCTAATCCATTTGTAGTCTTTCTTCGCTCCGCTATTCAAATCGCAACGGAGGATTACAGCTATGAAGGTGTATTCAGCTATCTTAGATCAGGACTAAGCGATGTATCCCAGGAAGATGTGGACCTTCTAGAGGACTATATATTGGCCATGGGTATTCGGGGATCCAAAAGGTATATGGAGCCATTTAAAAGGACTTTTGGAAGAAAGAAACCGGTTGATTTAGAGAGGCTTAACTTAATAAGGGAGATGCTTATTAGTGAAGTCCACCCCCTGTATGAAATACTTAAAGGTAAGAATAAGACAGTATTAGACTATTCTAAGGCTCTTTATGAACTAGGTATTCGTCTTAAGGTTTGGGACAAGCTAGAGAAGCTTAACGAGTATTTTAAAGAGCAAGACCTTCCACTTATGTCCAAGGAGTATGAGCAGGTATATCGAATTGTAATGGAGATTTATAACCAGATTGTGTTGCTTCTTGGTGAGGAGCAAATCAGTCTTAAGGAGTTTGCTGAAGTTTTTGAGACTGGTCTTGTGGAAGCGAAGGTGGGGCTTATTCCTCCGGGATTAGATGAGATTGTTATTGGTGATACACAGCGTACCAGATTAAAGGATATAAGAGCACTGTTTTTTGTTGGGGTCAATGAGGGGATTGTTCCTAAGGTTATCGGTAGTGGAGGAATCCTATCGGATATAGAGAGGGAGCTTCTTACTAATAGTGGTATAGAGCTGGCTCCTACTAAGAGGCAGCAGACATTTACAGAGAATTTCTATATTTATCTTAGCATGACAAAGCCCAAAGACAGGCTATATATAACCTATCATAGAGTAAATGATGAAGGCAAATCGGTAGGACCTTCTTATCTACTAGGTAAGCTATTGACTTATTTTAAGAATCTTAGGATATATAATGAGGATGGAAGGGTAGATAATCTGGATCATATACTTTCGGATGAGGGAGTTAGCTATCTAGCAGATGGGCTAAGAAAATATCAAGATGGTAAAGTATCCTTATTATATAAACAGAATTCTAGCACTGATGAAGCTACAATACTGGATGGTGAGAAAAGAGCTTCTTTAATATTTAGTGAGCTATATCATTATTACAATGAGGATAGTGAAAGAAAAAGAGTCCTAGAGCTTCTTAAATTAGGAGCTTTTTACGTGAATACGGAAAGAGGAATATCTAGGGAAGCGGCTAATCTGCTATACGGGGACAAATTAAGTGGAAGCGTTACAAGACTGGAGCGCTATGCTAGCTGTGCCTTTGCTCATTTTATGTCCTACGGATTATCTCTAGAGGAACGCAGGGAATATAAGCTGGCTGTACCGGATATTGGTAACATCTTTCATAATGCGATTGATGAATTTTCAAAGATGCTTGATGTCAGCGATTATAACTGGCATTCAATACCTGATGATATAAGAGGAGAATGGGCTATTAAGAGTGTTGAAAAAGCTGTAGATGATTTTGAGGGTAGCTATATAAGGGGTACCAAGAGAAACGAATATCTGATTAAGAGGATTGAAAGGATTACTATAAGAACACTGTGGGCTCTATGTAATCAGGTGAGGCAAGGGTCCTTCGAACCCTCAGGCTATGAGATGCCCTTCTATCATGTGCCTGATGACGAATTATCACTTCGGGGTAGAATTGATAGAATGGATCTATATGAGACAGAGGATAGTGTATATGTCAGAGTCATCGATTATAAATCTGGTTCAACCTCATTTGATATTCAGAGTATCTACTATGGCCTACAGCAGCAGCTAGCCATATATCTTAGCGCAGCGATGGACTATTTAAGTAATCAGTATAAGGGTAAGAAGATAGTGCCAGCCGGAATCTTCTACTACAATATCGATGATCCAATCGTAGCCAAGTCTGACCAGTCAGATGAGGATATATATAAGAGCCTTAAGATGAATGGACTTGTGAACAAGGATAAAGAAGTTATCGGACTAATGGATAATAAGCTTGCAGGGCCGGAGGGTTCCCTTCGTTCCTCGGTTCGATCAGACATTATTCCTGTTGACACCAATAAGGAGGGTGAGCTATCAAAACGCTCATCTGTAGCAAGCGATAAGCAGATAGGGTCGCTGCTTGCTTATGTTAATCATAAGTTAAAAGAGGATAAGGGAAATATATTAGAAGGAGATACAAGACTAAATCCTTACAGAACAGGAGAGAGGATAGCTTGTGAATATTGTGAATATAGGAGTGCCTGTGGATTCGATCCAAGGCTTCCCGGTTATTCCTACCGTAACCTTGCGAAACGCCCAGTAGAGGAGCTTAAGCAGGAGATATGGGGAGAGGAGGATACCTATGGGAATGATGTGGACTAAAGCACAACAGAAGGCGATTGATACCAGGAATAAGAATTTGTTGGTTTCAGCGGCAGCAGGTTCAGGTAAAACGGCGGTTCTGGTGGAACGTATTATTTCTATGATATCAGAAGGAGATAAGCCTCTGGATATAGATCATCTTTTGGTGGTTACATTTACGAATGCTGCAGCAGCTCAGATGAGGGACAAGATAGGTAAAGCCCTAGATAAAAAGCTTGTTAGTGAGCCTAATAATACCCACCTACAAAAACAGGTGTCTCTGCTTCAAAGCTCTCATATAACCACTATTCATAGCTTCTGCCTAAATGTAATCAGAAATTATTTTCATTATATTGATTTAGACCCATCTTTTAAGATGGCTGATGAATCGGAGATTACCCTTATGAAATCCGACATAATTGCAGATGTATTGGAGAAGTGGTATGAAGAGGGTGAGGAGGAATTTCAGCAACTTATTGAAAGCTATTCACATTCGAAATCAGACCTACCCATTGAGGAACTGGTGCTTTCTCTATATAACTTTGCCATGAGTAATCCATGGCCTAAGGCCTGGCTTGGAAGGATTAATGCATCCTTTAGAGTAGATAGCACAGAGGATATGAATAAGGCACCATGGATGAAGGAGCTGCTAGGATATGTGTCTGTAGTAATTCGTGATCTTAAGGATAAGATCGAAACAGCCATAGAGATATGTAATGAACCTGATGGACCGTCAGCATATCTTCCTGCGCTTATTAGTGATCGTGATATACTGACAGAGCTTTTAAAGGGCGTTTCCTATGAAGGCTATGGGGAGCTATTATCAGAGATAACCTTTACCCGGCTTTCATCGAAAAGGCAGACTGAGGTAGCACAGGTAAAGAAGGATAGAGTAAAGGGACTCAGAGATGAGATGAAGAAGGGAATAAAGGATCTAGTAGCCGGCTTCTTCTTCCAGCCTATAGAGGATATGCTTAAGGACCTTCAATCTGTAAGTAAGGTTATGGAGGTGTTATCAGAGCTTACCATAGATTTTATGGAGGCATTTGCATCCAAGAAGGAGGAAAAGAACCTAATAGACTTCAATGACCTAGAGCATTTTGCTCTTGGCATTCTAATAGAGGAGAATCAAGGTGAAATTGCCCCTACGAAGGCTGCAGTTGAGCTAAGTGAGCAGTTTGACGAGATACTTATTGATGAATATCAGGATAGCAACCTAGTACAGGAGACTATCCTAAAAATCATATCTAGAGAGCACTTGGGCATATACAACAGGTTTATGGTAGGTGATGTGAAGCAAAGCATCTACAAATTTCGCTTGGCGATGCCTGAGATATTTCTTGAGAAGTACAAAACCTATGGTACACATGATCAGGATAAAGATGGTAATGTTAATATAAGCCAAAGAATTGATTTGGATAAGAATTTTAGAAGTAGGAACGTGGTACTTAATTTTGTTAATATTATATTTGAACAGATTATGACTGAACCAGTGGGTGGAATTCTTTATGATGAGGCTGCTTCATTAAAGTACGGAGAGCTATTCGAAGAGTTAATGGGGCAGAACCAAATTGATGATAAAGACGCTGAAGCCATATATAGTGTAGAGAATATTAAGAATAGGATATCCCGAGACGTCGAGCTTATATTAGTTACAGATGAGGAAGAGTCTGAGGGGGAGGATAAGAATATATTTGCTTCTGGCCAAGAAGAAGCAACTGGGTCTGAAGATAAGCGACAGGAACCTATACCTAGTTTATTTGATGAGGAAGATGAGATACAGTATTCTAAGAAGGAGCTGGAAGCAAGGGCTATTGCAAAACGGATTAAGGAGCTAATAGACCCTGATAAGGGCTTACTCTTGTTTGATAAGGATGAGGAGGGCAACTATATTCATCGTCCTGCAAAACTTAAGGATATAGTAATACTTCTTCGTACCATGGCAGGATGGTCGGACGTATTTGTAAATACCTTGATGCAGGAGGGAATCCCTGCCTATGCTGATACCGGTACAGGTTATTTTCAGACCATTGAGATAATGACAATCCTAAATATGCTTAAAGCTATTGATAATCCAAGACAAGACATACCATTTACAGGGGTATTATACTCTCAGATAGGTGGGCTATCCTCGGATGAGCTGACTCATATTAGACTTATGGATAAAAGTACTACTATGTATAGCGCTTGCTTGATGTATGCAGAAGAAGGAAGTAGTAAGGAGCTAAAGGGGAAGGTTACAGCCTTCTTAGATAAGCTACATAGACTTCGCGACATGATAAAGTATACTCCAATTCATGAGCTTATACAGGAGATTCTAGACATGACAGGCTATTCATATTATGTCATGGCCATGCCGGGAGGAGATAGAAGGAAGGCCAATATAGATATGTTGATTTCCCTTGCAGTAGGCTTCGAGAAGGGAAGCTATAGTAATCTCTTTCACTTTATCCGTTACGTAGAAAAGCTTCATAAATATGATGTGGACTATGGAGAAGCATCTATATCGGGTGAGCAGGAAAATACCGTTAGGATTATGAGTATCCATAAAAGCAAAGGTTTAGAATTTCCCGTAGTATTTGTAGGTGGCTTAAGTAAGCAATTCAACATGCAGGATCAAAGAAGCAAAATCCTCTTTGACGTAGATTATGGTGTGGGTCCTGATTATATTGATGTTCAGAACAGAACCAAGGTACAAACCTTACTAAAAAAAGTTATTCAAAAGAAAACTCAGATTGATAATCTAGGTGAAGAGCTTAGGGTTCTTTATGTAGCCATGACAAGAGCTAAAGAAAAGCTGATTATGACGGGTTATTTAAAATCTGTTGAAGATTTGGATATAGAGAAGGATTTCTCCTTCTTTGAGCTGATATCGGCTAAAAGCTATCTGGAGCTTGTGCTTCCTGCGATGAATAATAGATTGAATGACTCTATGGAGATTAGGCTACTTCGAAAGACAGACATTGTCTTTGAGGAGATAGCTAAGCAGACATTTCTACAGCAAGATTATAAGCAGATAGAGTCTGAGCTTGAAAGCTTCGAAAGAAACGAAGATATTAAGAAGGAAATCGAAAAAAGACTATATTTTAAATATCCCTATGCCGATGATGCAAAGCTTAGAGTAAAGCTATCTGTATCAGAGCTTAAAAAACTGGGGCAGTTTGTAGATGATGAGGATAGTGAGCTTCTACATGGGAAAAATACAATTGCTGATGCTTCATCTGACCAATATGTTCCAGACTTCATTAAGGGTCCTCAGGCAGAGATGGCAGGTACAGACAGGGGTACCCTATATCATAAGGTTTTGGAGCTTCTTAAGCTTTCAAGGGTAAATAATTATGATGATTTATTAAGAGAGCTTAATGGGATGGCCAGGGATGGTAAAATAACAGGTGATGATATCGGAAGGCTTAATATCCGAAATTTATTTAAGTATACCCAGAGTGATGTTGCCAAGCGAATAATTACTGCGGAGGCAGCAGGAAATCTATATAAAGAGAAACAATTTGTAATTGGATTAAAAGCCTCTGAGGTATATCCTGATCAGGGTGATAGTCATGAGCTCATTTTAGTTCAGGGAATAATCGATTTATTCTTTGAAGAGGATGGAGAGCTGGTACTACTTGACTACAAATCTGATATTGTTAAGGACGAAAGTCAATTGATTGATAGATATAAGGTGCAGCTGATATATTACAAGAAGGCTTTGGAACAGATACTAGATAAACGAGTAAAGGAAATGATTATATATTCCTTATACTTAGGGAAAGAGATCAAGGTTGGTAATTAATTTGCAGTATATAATCTTTCGCTAAATATAATTAAGACTCATTATGATTTATTTTTCAAATGGATATCCAAAATAGAATATTCCTGATTAAGGTGGTTACACTCTAGAAAAGAAAAAGAAAGGGTGTAGCAGGATGACTAGGAAAGCGGAAAAGAAGATAGATTTGAACAATCTAAAGCCCGAGGAGGAAATGAAATATGAGATAGCCAGTGAGCTTGGTTATCTTGACAAGGTTCTTTCCACCGGATGGAAATCTCTAACGGCAAAGGAATCCGGAAGAATCGGCGGAATAATTACTAAAAGAAAGA
>JAQVQL010000283.1 GCA_028701595.1 Herbinix sp. | reverse complement strand
GAACGCTGACCATAAGCTATATTTTCACCGGCTGTTCTATAAGAAATTCCATATTCCTGTAGCACGGTTGAGAATTTGCTTCCGTTAGGTCTAGTGTGTGAGAAGGATGTCTTAGTCTCCTGTGCACGCTTGTCTGCAGCTGCTTTTAATGTAGCATTTGTGGTAAGAGAAGAAAGTCCTGCCTTTGAACGCTCAATATTTACAAGTCTTAAAACCTCTTCTGCATATCCTTGATTGCTTCCTGAATTATTAGTAGGTGGTGTTGTGGGTTCTGGCTTGGAAGGAGTAGTTGTAGGTGCTGGTTTGGATGGAGTAGTTGTAGGTGCCGGCTTCGTAGGAGCCTTGGTGGGTATAGGCCTATTGTCGTTGCCCTGTGTTCCCTTATCCCCTACTAAGGATAGGATATCCTCTAAGGATCTGATATTCTGAATATTACCCATATTAATATTCCTAAATCCGTTCTCCTGTAGCTCTTTAACAACATCACTTGTTGAGTCACAATTGGATAAATCAACATTCTTATATACATATACATTATTACCTATAGATTTAAAATCATTATTATAATCAGAAGTATTTTTCTGAGAACTGTTTGCAGCAATATTTTGGTTATTATCCTTTTTATCCTTCTTAGCTACTGTTGTTTTCTCTTCCTTTTTATCCTTCTTCGCTACTGTTGTTTTCTCTTCCTTTTTATCTTTCTTAGCTACTGTTGTTTTCTCTTCCTTTTTATCTTTCTTGTCTTCCTTTACTTCTCTTTCTTCCTTTGTATTATCCTTAGCCTTAGGGGTAGCGTCCTCTGCCTCAGATGCTTTATCTTCTACTTTCTCCTTGGCATCTACCTTCGCTTCATCAGTATATTCTCTATCCTCCACTGCTTCGGCGTCTTGCTCTATATTAATCTGCTGTTTATTGCTCTCTATGACTGCTTCATCATTAGATGTAAACTGATTTATGCCGAAGGTACCTGCAATTGACAATGCCAGTGAACATAAAGTTACGATTATTTTCTTCATTCTTTATACCTCCTATTGGGTGTTGTCTTGCTGCTCATTAAGACTACCATAGTAGAACATTGACTTCAACCGTCAAATATTGGTGTTTCTCCTAATCATTGGTATTTAGCACTATGATTTTTATCTATGTAATAGCATGATTTGTAATGCCTTTTTAAAAATTATTTCAATCTAATATAGCGCAAATGCAGTATTTTACGCAACTATAGTCCTGCTTAATACCTTAATACCTACTAGGGGATAGGTGAGAGGCTCTACACTTTTTTAGGACTATTCTAACGCATATTTTGTTTCATTAGTTTTAATTTAATGTTACAAATATATTAACTTTCCTTATAAATCTTCCAATATTTACAAAATTAATGTATATACGCCATCTCGAGCTTACGTATAATAATATCAATATTTGAATATTTATCGTCAATCTACTTACACTAATAATATAAGAGATGCAAATAATAAAACTTATTATAGAAGGAGAATACTTATGGATAGATTTGATGATAACAGAGCAACGCCAAAGAAAAGAACAGGAGTAAAGAATAATATCAACTCTCCTGCTAAAGAAAATGATAATGATAATAATCAGGCTCAGACAATAGCACCGGAAATAGCTCGGCCCAATCCTTCCAGTGCCACACCCACTATTCCAACCGAAATGCCAGCAAGAGATATAAAATGAATCTAAGAAAGAGTTTCGCTTGCGAAACTCTTTCGCCGAGCGTGGCCAGCTTTGCTGGCAAGATACAAAGCGCGCGAGTGCGCATCCGTAGCGGAGCGTTTTTTATTCTGGTTTTGCGTCTCTAAGAATTCTTCTTAGGAATTCTCTCGTACGTTCTTGCTTTGGATTGTTGAATATTTCTTTAGGTGTACCTTCCTCTGCTATAAGACCCTGATCCATAAATACTACGCGGTCTGCTACCTCATTGGCAAATCCCATCTCATGGGTTACAACTAGCATGGTTAATCCAGTCTTTGCAAGATCCTTCATAACAGTCAGTACCTCTCCAACCATCTCGGGATCTAATGCTGAGGTTGGCTCATCAAAAAGCAGAACATCAGGCTCCATAGATAGAGCCCTAGCTATAGCCACCCTCTGCTTCATACCTCCCGAAAGCTGACGGGGTTTGGCATTGATATACTGATCCATGCCAACCACCCTTAAGTACTTCATAGCAACCTCTTCAGCTTCCTCCTTGTTGCGATGAAGAACCTTCATCTGCCCAATTGTACAGTTGCTAAGTACGTTATGGTTAATAAATAAGTTGAACTGCTGGAACACCATTCCGAGCTTTGTTCTATATGCATAAACGTCATGCTTATTGTCCAAGACGTTATTATCGTGATATAGAATTTCTCCTCCACTGGGCTTCTCTAGTAGATTAATACAACGAAGAAGTGTTGATTTTCCTGAGCCTGAAGCTCCGATGATACACACTACCTCTCCCCTATTCACAGCGAAATTGATATCAGATAATATTTCATTATCACCAAATGATTTGCTTAAATGTCGAACCTCTATTATATTATCCATTATTACCTCCATACCTGAACATTTTTATTTATGCTCAGCCTAGTGTCTGGTCTGCTCACTATTCTTTACCATATCCTCAGGTCTTGCCACCTGCATCTGATTCCCCGGAATTACATTAAAATTCTCAGGTCCATCCATTTTCTTCTCAATAAGTCTTAGTATTCTGGTTACTGTCAAGGTCATTACTAGATATATTATACTGGCTATCAAAAACGGCTCAAAAAAGCGGAATACATTGCCGGTAACCGAGCTTGTCTGGTAAAATAATTCTGTAACTGAGATTACGTTTAGTACTGAGCTGTCCTTAATATTAATAACAAACTCATTGCCCATAGCAGGTAGAATATTTCTTACTACCTGAGGCAGCACCACATATAGCATCGTCTTAATATGGTTCATTCCTATGGCATGAGATGCTTCAAACTGTCCCTTATCAACAGATATAATACCTCCACGGACTATCTCAGCAGTATATGCACCGGTATTAATTGAGATAATAAATATACCCGCAAACATCTTGTTCATATCTATGTTGAAAAGCATAAGCGATCCATAATAAATAACCATGGCTTGAACAATCATCGGAGTTCCTCGAAACACTTCGACATACATAGAAAGTAGGGTATTGATAACCTTTAGTATGGCTCTCTTGGCTTTATTGTCGGGCAAGGGAATGGTTCGGATTGTACCGATGATTAAACCAATTATAGCTCCAATGATTGTTCCAATAATAGCTATATATAAGGTTACTCCCGCTCCTCGTAGAAACATAGGCCAATACTTTACAATTATTTTAATAAACGAACTCCATGTCATAATTTTTAACCAAGCCTTTCTAATTACTAAAAAATGGAGGCGGCCCTAAAATACTTTGAGTATCCTAAGACAGCCTCCAAAGTCTACTTTCCTTATTCAGATGCAGGTTGGTTCTTAATTGCATCATCCATTATATCAATTCGTTCTTGTTCAGAAATCCCATCCAGAATTTTATTGATATCCTCTGTTAATTCGCTATCTTTTCTTAATCCTACAGCTATTGCTG
>JAQVQL010000282.1 GCA_028701595.1 Herbinix sp. | reverse complement strand
GATATGGCATGACACCTTTGGAATACAAGAATAAGAATCCGGATGACAAGAAACCCCCTAGAATAAAAGAGGTTCAAGGGTATCTGGATTTTAGCAAGGCGGAAGCAGTTAAACTTTTAAGAAAATACATAGAGAACTGAAGGGGGCCCTAGCTTGGATATACAAGGGATTGACAAAGAATATAGATTGAGTTTTACCGAAGAGGCAAAAAGGATAGTAGATGGACTTACGCTTGAGGAGAAAATTTCACTTATGGGCGGAAAGTTCTCTGCAATTGAGATGCTAGCTAATTTTAGCGGTGAGAATCATTATAACTTTTTTCCTTATCCTGCCGGTGGAAATGCAGAAAAGGACATACCACAGGTGCTGTTTTGTGACGGTCCAAGAGGAGTCGTATGTGGAACCGGTAAAAGCACTTGCTATCCGGTGCCTATGTTAAGAGGTGCATCCTTTGATGTAGAACTTGAGGAAAGAATCGGACAGGCTATTGCAAAGGAAGTCCGTGCTTACGGCGGTAATCTATTCGCTGGTATTTGCATAAATCTACCCTATCATCCCGGTTGGGGCAGAAGTCAAGAGACCTACAGTGAGGATTCTTATCATATTGGACAGATGGGCTCTGCAATTGTTAGAGGAGTACAGAAGGAAAATGTCATTCCATGCATAAAACACTTTGCTTTTAATTCTATGGAAAATGCAAGATTTACTGTCAATATCGAATGTGACAAGAGAACAGAGCGAGAGGTATTCCTTCCCCATTTTAAGGAATGCATAGATAACGGTGCGGCAGCAATTATGACCTCCTATAATCTATATCAGGGTAAGCATTGCGGACAAAACGAATATCTAATTAGAGACATACTTAAGGGTGAATGGGACTTTGACGGTTTTACAATAACTGATTTTATATGGGGTATCAATGATACTATCACAGCGGCTAATAGTGGCCAGGATCTAGAAATGTGTAATACATACTATTACGATAGTAAGCTTATCAGTGCTGTAAAGGATGGAAGGGTACCCGAAAAGAATATAGATGAAGCGGCTGTCAGGATAGTTAGAACACTACTTGCCTATACCCAGGATAATAAGAAGGAGTATCCAGCTGAAATTATCGGCTGTAAGGAGCATATCTCGCTTGCATTAGAGTCAGCTCAGAAGGGAATTACTCTTCTAAAAAATGAGAATCAGGTACTTCCCATCGACCGTGAACAGGTAGAAAGTATTGTAGTACTTGGTAGATTAGCAAATCATGAGAATATTGGAGATAATGGCTCGGGAAGAGTATATCCGCCCTATGTTATTACTCCCCTACAAGGTATAGCCATGACAGCCGGTAATAAAAAGATAGTCTACAATGACGGTTCAGATATTGAGCATGCTAAGACATTGGCAAGAAAAGCTGATTATGTTGTATTGGTTGTCGGATACGACCATAAAGATGAGGGAGAATTTGTTTCAAGCCAACAGGTGGGTAATCTTATGGATCCAATGGGTGGCGACAGAACTGAATCATTAGGTCTAAATCTTGAGGATATTCGCCTAATTAATGAAGTGGGTATGGAGAATCCCAACTCGGTAGTTGTATTAATAGGTGGAAGTATGATTATGATGGAGGAATGGAAGGATTCTGTAAATGCTATCCTTATGGCATATTATCCGGGAATGGAAGGAGGAATGGCTATAGGACAGATACTGTTTGGAGATATCAATCCCTCTGGCAAACTTCCCTTTGTTATTCCAAAGAGTGAAAAAGATCTTCCCGAGATTAATTGGGAGGCAGAAAATCAAAAATATGAATACTATCATGGATATATGAAACTTGATAGGGAAATAATAGAAGCATCATATCCTTATGGATATGGCTTATCGTATACAGAGTTTACAGTTTGCAATGCTCGCTTTGTAGTAAATGATAATTATATTGAAGCGACATGCGATGTAAAAAATATAGGAGACCATACAGGAGACGAGGTAATTCAGCTTTATGTTGGGTATTCCAAATCATCAATCCCCAGACCACAAAAGGTGCTGAAAGGTTTCGCTAGAGTAACATTGGAACCAGGCCAAGCTAAGACAGTAACCATAAAGACATCTGTTGATCAGCTTAAGTGGTATAACGAAGAGACCAATGGATGGGAGCTGGAGCATGTTATTTATGATATGTATCTTGGAACCAGCAGCTCAAACAATGATCTTATCAAAGGTGAACTTAAATTGCACTAGAAAGGAGGCTAAGTCATACAAGGAATGTATTACATTATTGATAATTCATTTGAATAGGAGGAAAGTTTTATGTCAAAGAAAATATTAAGACTCGTAGCCATGGTATTAGTTATAAGTATGGCATTTGTAGCTTGTGGAAGCAATACAACAGGCGACAAGGATAACAATAATAACACAAATACAGATAACAAGGATAACCAGGATCAAGGTAAGGATGATAACGGCTCAGGAAAGGCCGCTAAAGATCTTAAGCTTGGACTAAACAACTTCATGAAGGGTATCTATTCAGTAGATATCATGGAAAATGCTTTTGCTGAAACCTGTAAAGGCCTCGGAATTCAAACAATGATAGTGAACGATGAAGGTAAGGTTGAAAAGACTGTAACTAACGTAGATAATATGATTTCCGCAGGAGTGGATGGTATCGTATTTTTCGGTATCTCAGAGACCTTATTTCCTGTAGTTTCACAGAAGTGTGAAGACGCAAAGGTTCCTTTTACCGTATATGACCATATGCCTTCTGATGAGAACTTAGAAATTCTTAAAGCTAACCCTTACTTTAAAGGTGCTGTAGCTACCAGAGATATTGGTACAGGCCGTAACATGGGTGAGCATGCAGCTTCCTTAGGATTAAAGAAAGCTATAATTATTACAGGTAAGATGGCTGACCCTACTCACTCAGCTAGAACTAATGGATTTAAAGAGACTTTTGAAGCAGGCGGCGGAGAAGTTCTTGACATTGCTTGGGATGCTTCTAACCTAGCAGATGCAACATCTAAAGCTAATGACCTTTTAACAGCTCATCCTGATGCAGATTGTGTATATGCTTCTAACGGAGACTACGGTAGTGGAACAATGCAAGCTTTAGCACAGCATACCAATGTTGATGCACAGTTATTCGTAACTGACCTTGACCCCGATGTATTAACAGGCTTACAGAACGGTACAATTTCAGCTGCAAATGGTGCTCATTGGATAAATGTTAACTTTGCAACCACATTGCTTATAAATGATTTACTTGGACATGAGCTTAAGGATGCAGATGGAAACGCTCCTATACTAGTAGCACCAGTTATGGCTCTTCCATCTGAAATGGTCGACTTATACGATAAATTCTGGATTAAGTCACAACCTTTCTCAGCAGAGGAATTAAAACAGTTTGTAGTAGAGTGGAATGAAGATGTAACATTACAGGACTTCGAAGACGTACTCGCTAATTATACAGTAGAGACACGTCTGAAACAGAAAGAAGTGGAAGGTTTAATTACCGCTGATGAACTTAAAGCAGTAGGTATCGAATAAGAACCAAGGGGGTTACTGCCACAGATTCACCTTTCCCGCAAGGGAAAGAGGCCTTTTAATCGGGTAGATGATATGGCAGCACC
>JAQVQL010000281.1 GCA_028701595.1 Herbinix sp. | reverse complement strand
AGGTCAATACAATGCGAAAATATTTTGATAAGTTTTAAAGCGATTTGTTTTCGGGTTTTGCAAGTGGGAGTAATTTTATTTTGACGTTTTTCTAAGCTTTTAGGAGAGAACAACTCGCCGTTCTACACTTTAACAGAATTTATTTCTATTCCGAATCCACGGTACATAGCACCCTACACTATAGCTAGATAGATTTAAGATAGAAGTATCCGGGACTAATATAAAGTACTACAAGAATGATACTTTAGTTAGAACGAAAGCTTTTACAGGAAGCAATCAGTTTTTAGTAGATACAGCATTACACACCACCGGAGCAACTATAAAAAATGTGTGTATAGGGGATACATACAAAGCTACTGCTAATATTGGAACTGTACCTCCAACAATAGAGAGTGAGCAAGAGGTAACAAAAACAATAACAAGTCCACCAGATTCATGGTATGAAACCATCACAGTAACAACACCTCCAACGGCACCTATAACTATACCATCAGGTTCAACTTATACTCCTGGAAATTTCATTAACTTAGACTATGGATTCCAAGTTTACTTTCCAAATGTAGGAGATTTCTATGGGGATGGTGGATATGGCTTAGGAACTACATCAAGGGATCGTGGTAAGGGCTTCATAGATGACATGAATACCACGGAATGGACTAGAAGAAAAACAGCAACATTTGATTTTAGAGTAATATATGACGGAGTAGCATATAGTCCCCAAGAAGAAATAGACTTAGTAGTAGATAGGGATACACATGACTTTTATTGCCCGTTAGCAAATTATGAGGCCATAAGTGCTGGAGTAACATTTAAAGCATATGCAACGAATGGTACTTCGTTGGATAATGACTTACCTGCTAATAGAGCAAGAGGGAATCAATTTGATGCTAAGCATAGTGGGGTACGACAGTACAATATTGATGTGGTAGGAAGAGTAGGAAATCTAACGATGCTAGATACTGGAGACTACAGATTTGCCAATTTCTTTAAGCAAGCAAAATCACCAGTATCTTGGATAATACCAAATGTTGTTAAAGATGTAGAACTGACAGCTCAAAACAAAGTTATAGGTAGCGGCATAGACATAAGAGGAGTTACTGCTTCTGCAAGTACTAAATGGCTTAATACCTATGGTACAGTACCTCACCTAGCTAGAATCCCTAATAAGTTCCCGTTAAGTCCAGATTTAAACACAGTAGTAGCCTTAAGGAATCAACCATTAAGAATAGGTTATAATCAGTACATGGATATACAAACAATTGGAAATTATGCTCAAGGAGGGATACAGATAATACCTTACTATTATCACTTAAACTTGGTAACAGGAGTAGTTAAACCAGTGGATGTGTATATGCAAGTAGGAAGTGAGTATAAACCCATAAACTTATTTGGAAACGCTGTACCAGGATGGAATCCAAATTCTGTATATGATAATTTTTACACTTTAAATTGGGAAGCAGAGTTTGGAAGAAGAGGATACACCTCGGCAGAATCAACTCTAACTAAAGAAGTATCCGAATATTGGAAGGTTTGGGACGCTAATGGGAATGTTATAAATATGCCAACACCACAAGGACAAAGTCATGCTTTTGGCAATAACCAACTAATACAGCTGACACAAAGAAATAGAACATTTATAGGAAGCCCAGTCATTTTAATATTGCAATTGCGCATACTATGAAAGACAGTCCTACAATTATTAAACCTACAATTTCTTTTTGTGTAAAAGTCATATATTACACCTCCTATTATAAATTATAAAGTCTATATTAATATGATGCATTATCTTTTTTATTCCTTTATATATATCTCAAATATATATGTAATATATATATAAAATATTTTTAATTACTTCCTATTCTATAAACTTTTTATAAGGAGGAATTTTTACTTCCTCCCTTCTACTTAAGTCTTGTGAATGGGAGAGGTGTGGAGGCAATACCATTGTACGTAGTTCTAGTAAACATTTTATTTCTTGCCTTTATGGTATATCGAAATATAAAGTCTTTATTTAGCATCTCATACTCTGCATATCCTAAATCAAATGTTGCATTTATATTCTGTCCAGCACATTGTATCATTTCCACGGAAAACCAGCCTTTTGAAATACATAAAGGATTTTGTATTGCAGCTAATTGTTCCATTGTTGTTATAGGATATATCTTTGATATACTATACTTTTTCCAGGCTGTAACTACGTCATCGTCGGGGTATATTCCATACCCTTCTCTGAACTTTACTGCAGTTACTGTATCCCTTGTTACCTCTATATTAAGACGAGTTATGATTGAACCAAAAGGTAATACCCTTCTTATCTTAATATTTGCGGTATGATCATTAAACCACCTCAACGCCACAATTATGGCTTGCTCTCTTGTAAAGTTTCCCTCTGGCTCAAAGGTTGTTTCGTAAGGCATACCTGTACCAGGTATTACTCCTGTTGTACCGTAAACGAGATGACTTGCAAAGCATGCTAAAACTTGCTCTCTAGCCCAACTGGCACAGCTGTCGATATCCCTAATTACTTCTTCCCATTCTTTTTCCGACTGTGGGTGAATAACCCATCTAACATTACCAATCATAACGGCGGCTTCTTGCCTAGTTACCGCTCTATCTGGTTCGAACGTAGTTTCTGAGGTCCCATTTATAAGACCCATCGCATAAGCTATTTTTATATCCTCACTCTGAGTATCTACAAAATTAAAGTCTAGAACCTTTACCTGCTGAAGAAATAGTTCTCTCGTTGGAATATCGTGTTCGTACTTAGCAAGAACAGCCGTACTTGAGCTAAAAATCGTTTGTACAAATAAAGATGCAATTTCTTCTCTTGTAATAGTTTGCTGATACTTTGTCTGGAGTCTTTCTGGAACAATACCTTTTTCAATCGCTTCTCTAACTTCTTCTTTTGCCCAACTAGAAGGCTCATTAGCCCCGGCACTCACATTTATAGGAATAAATGTAACAAGCAGAGCTGTTATTAGTGCTGCTATAATCTGTTTATTTTTCATGATAAACTACCTCCTTAAAATAAATATAATTGAGAGAAGGAAGACTTTGAACTTCTCTCAATTATATATGTAACATCTAATACTAAATTTTATTTTTGTAACACTTTGACAGCTTAATGAGTCCCACTTACATCTAAGTCATCCTTTGCCGACTTTGATACTGAGAATACTAACGTTATTGGGTAAGGTATACTACTCAAATCGTGGGTTGTTCCTGCTATTGTTATTGACCCATTTATAGCTGAAGAGCCATCATACTTTAGTATGTAAGTATCTCCTAGCGCCTGTATGTCTAAGGCCATAACCAAAACAGAGTTTTGATTTCTTAGTTCTTCAATGCTAGTTTTTGAGATACTTACTCCTTTTTCAACAGCTACGGCAGAACTAGGTAAGCCTGTCGTAAAGTGCCACCTTTGTCCTTGCAATCCAAATAGCATAGTGCTAAATTTATTCCCAGGATTCTTATTTTGATTTCCGTACCACGCCCTTTTTTAGTGACAATAATTTCTTCATTCAGCTCTACATATTTTAAATACTTACCAAAACTATTCTGAACCTCTGTGGATGATACTCTCATAAAGCCCCCTCCATTTTAGCTATTACAACA
>JAQVQL010000280.1 GCA_028701595.1 Herbinix sp. | reverse complement strand
TACAAGGGAGAGGTAACAGGGTTTGCAGGACTACTTGGTTCAGGTCGTAGTGAGTGTGTGCGGGCAATCTTCGGTGCGGATAAGGTTATAAAGGGAAAGCTCCGAGTAAAGGGAGAGAACGTGAGTATTACATCCCCAATCAAAGCCATGAAGAAAGGTATTGGATATCTTTCAGAGGATAGGCAGCGAGATGGTATTATTGGTGATTTGTCAGTAAGAGAGAACATAATACTTGCACTACAGGCTATGAGAGGTTTTTTTAAGCCTTTTACAAAGGTACAGGCACAAGCATTTGCAGATGAGTACATAAAGTTACTTGGTATAAAAACTGCTTCAGCGGATACCCCAATCAAATCCTTATCAGGGGGAAATCAACAAAAGGTTATTCTTGCCCGTTGGTTGCTTACTAATCCGGACTATCTTATTCTTGATGAGCCAACACGTGGTATTGATATAGGCACGAAGGTAGAAATTCAAAAATTAGTGCTTAAGCTTTCCTCTGAAGGCATGAGCATTACATTTATTTCTTCAGAGATTGAGGAAATGCTACGAACATGCTCAAGACTTATTGTTATGCGTGATTTATATGTGGTCGGAGAGCTAGAGGGTGATGATATGACACAGGATAAAGTTATGTATACTATAGCGGGGGTGAGTAAGTCATAATGACAAAAAACAGTAATAAAAATAATCGTCAGCTATTGACTTTTAAAGCGCTTATCAAGCATAAATTGTTTATTCCTATAGCGTTTCTTGTATTTTTATTGTTGATAAATATATTCATTAAACCTGGCTTTCTAAGGATTACTATAGGTAGAGATAGCAATAGTAATCCGGTCTTAATAGGGAATATAATTAATGTTCTGAACAACGCTACAGAGCTTGTTATACTTGCTATTGGAATGACCCTGGTGACAGCATCTTCAAGAGGGCAGGACATCAGTGTAGGTTCAACGATTGCCATAGTTGGTGGTGTGGTTATGAGAGTTCTGTGTGGGAGTGAAACCCAGCCAGTCGAATTGATGGCACCGATTATTGTTGCCTTTATACTCGGCTGTCTTGCAGGAATTGCTTGCGGAATCTTTAACGGAATTCTTGTTTCAAAGTTTAATATACAGCCTATGGTAGCAACACTAATTCTTTTTACTGCAGGGCGTTCAATAGCCTCCATGGCTATGGGGGGACTTAAGCCCAAGGCTGTTGCAAGCTTCGGTTATTACGGAAATTTCATACCGGGATTTCCTGTTCCGACGCCAATTCTTATAACAATTGTAGTAGTTACTATAGCATTTATAATGCTTAAAAAAACCAACCTTGGCTTGTATACTCGGGCTGTAGGAATCAATGATAAATCCTCTAGATTGAATGGGCTAAATCCTTCCCTAATTAAGTTCCTCTCATATATTATTATGGGTATTTGTGTAGGTATCGCTGGTTTTGTACAGTCAAGCAGAGTACAAACCGTAAATCCTTACACTATAGTGCCCGGTATTGAAATGGATGCTATATTGGCGGTTGCTCTTGGAGGTAATTCACTTGGAGGTGGAACACTTAATATGGCCGGATCCATAATAGGAGCCTATACAATTCAGACACTGACCTCGATGCTTACCACGCTTAACGTAAATACAAATGCAGTTCCGGTCTTTAAAGCTGTGATCATTATTATACTTGTTGCCATCCAGACACCGACAGTCAAAAGCTTCTTTAGTAATAAAGTACAGCATTCTAAATTGACAGCAAGCGCTGGAAAGGAGCGTGATTAGTATGTTTAAACGTAAAGGATCTCCGACAGATACAGCTTTTCTGTTAGCAATCACAATATCATTGTTTATTGCATTCTATTTGCTCTCTGTAATATTTCTAGGTGATAAGGGCTTCAATAAGATTCAGATGTTCTTTAATTTATTAAATGAAAATGCTGCATTAATCGTTATAGCCTGTGGAGTTTCTATTGTTATGATAACAGGCAGCATTGATATTTCAGTAGGCGGTTCTACCGCGCTTATTTGCACGTCCTGTATAGTTTGCCTTAATAACTATGGTTTTAACTTTTTTACATCCCTTATTCTTGCTTTGGCTATTGGCCTTACATTTGGGGCAATTCAAGGGTATCTCATTGCTTATATGGAGATGCAACCATTTATCGTGACTCTGGCAGGCATGTTCTTAGGTCGAGGGTTGGTTGCCTTGATAGAAGTTAATCAGATTCAGGTAAATAATGCTGGCTTTGAAGCCTTGTCAGGAGCACGAATTCAGATTCCGTTTTTGGGTGATATCAATAAGAAAGGCATTTTCATTCAATCAAAGCTGGAATATGGAGTTGTCATAGCAATTATTATTGTCTTTGTAATGTTTTGGTTACTAAGAAAAACCAGTCTCGGACGAAGCTTTTATGCTGTCGGTGGGAACCCTCAAAGTGCGTTAATGCTAGGTATAAATGTAAAGAAAACCAGATTTAATGCCCATTTGCTATGTGGCTTGCTATCTGGTATTGGAGGATTCTTATATCTTTTCCACACCCGTTCTGGCTCGGTCCAACAGGCAACAGGTCTTGAGATGGATGCCATTGCCGCGTCTATTATTGGTGGAACATTGCTTACTGGAGGCGTAGGTAATATTTTTGGTACTCTGTTCGGGGTGTTAACAAGCGGAATAGTATTGCTGATAGTAACCGCAATAGGTAGCCAGGATCCATGGTGGCCACAAATCACGAGAGCAGCAATGCTCTGCTTCTTTATAGTACTTCAGAGTGTGATTTGCTCGCGAAAGAAGAAGTTAAGTTAGCAAAAAAAAGCTTACGTCACAGTGAGGACGTAAGCTTTTTTTGGTTAGCCCAACAGGGGCGAACTCTTGTAATTAATGGATTAGAATACCATGCATCAGAAGTTCAATATGTGTTATATATTGTTCCTTTAAATTGAAATCAGAGTCTTGTATGCACCATTCAAATGTAATACCTCTTAAGGCTAAAATCAAATGCTTGGCAAGAGTATCAACAGGGATATCCGATTTTACATCCCCAAGGCGAAGGCCCCGTTCTAGTATATCAACATACACTTTGTAGAGTTCCCTACTATATATCATAGAATAATTGGTATCGATTGATTTAGTTATATGTGATTTATATATATTCTTCATAATGTCACAACCAATTCTACCGTCCATAAGCTCAGCTATTCTCCCAGTCACTAAAATCAGGACTTCAGACGTAGGTACTTTACTATCTTTGTCTTCAAGATAGATTTTGTAGTCTAAATCTGCATTATTAATATAATCATTGATAAAGATTGATGGCAGCACATCTTTTGATTTGAAATGTACATAAAAAGAGCCTTTAGATACTCCGGCTGCTTCTACGATAGAATCTACGCTAACATTCTCAAAACCATGTTCTAAGAATAATTTTTTTGCAGTTTCATATATTTTATTTCTGGTTTCATTAGCCTGCAATTTCCTGCTACTAATATTTTCTTTTCCCATGTGGATCTCCTTAATTTAATATAGTTATATTATAACACTTTTGGATTAATAAACCAAATATCCTTGAGACTGATAAAAAACTGATGAAGTTTAAGTTTCAAATGGATAGCGTAAACAATATATATTATACAAATACGAATAGCCCCAAGATCGATTCTATA
>JAQVQL010000279.1 GCA_028701595.1 Herbinix sp. | reverse complement strand
ATTGAAAGAAAAGAAAAAATTTGATAAGTACATTGCTTTACTATTGGTATTAATTTTAATACTCGGGGGTTGTACAAGTAAGAATTTGTCTGACGCTTCAGATGCTAATACATCTACAGATATACCAGAGATAACCCTATCAAAGGATACATCAATCGAAGAGCTTCTAGCATCAATGACCTTGGAGGAGAAGGTGGGACAGATGGTTCAGGCTGCTAGAGATATGCTACAGCCATCTGATGTTAAAAGGCTTGGCCTTGGTTCTGTATTAAGTGGAGGAGGCTCTTTTCCCGGGAGAAATACACCAAAAGATTGGCAAGGCATGATAAAGAGTTATCAAGATGCAGCTTTATCGACAGAACATGGAATTCCTATTATATATGGCGTAGATGCCGTACATGGACTGGCCTTGGTAAAAGATGCCGTGGTATTTCCACATAATATCGGTCTAGGAGCTGCTAACGATCCAGAGCTTATGTATAAGATGGGAGCGGCAGTGGCAGAAGAGATGAAGCTTATAGGAGTGCCATGGAACTTTTCGCCATGTGTTGCGGTTAACACAGATCCCCGATGGGGAAGAACCTATGAATGCTTCTCAAGTGATCCGATTATCGTGACAGAGCTTGCCAAAGCATACCTAAACGGGCAGGCAGATCATGGTGTGCTTACATCTGCAAAGCATTACGTGGCTGATGGTGGAGCGGTATTTGGAACTGGTGAAGGTGATTTTCTGATTGACAGAGGAGATGCCATTATAACTGAGGAGGAGCTTAGAGACACACATCTTATGCCTTATAAGGAGTTAGTGGATAGTGGGGTTAAGATAATTATGGCGTCCTTCAGTTCCTGGAATGGAGTTAAGCTACATGAGCACGAGTATCTTCTTTCTGATGTACTTAAAGAGGAGTATGGCTTTCAGGGCTTTGTCGTATCTGATTGGGAAGCTATATCAGGGCTTAGCGGTAGTGGCTATGATGAAAACATTATTAAGGCTGTAAATGCTGGTATAGATATGCTGATGGAACCCTTTAGCTATAAGCAGGCAACCTCAGAGCTTATAAATGCTGTAAAAAAGGGTAAAATCACAGAAGAGAGAATTGATGATGCGGTAAGAAGAATTCTTACTGTTAAAAAGGATATGGGTCTATTCGAGGATCCCTATATGGAAATGGTTAACCATGAGGTTAATGAGCTGGGAAGTGAAAAATATCGTAACCTGGCTAAGCTATTGGTTGAGAAATCCTTAGTACTTCTTAAGAATGACAATAATCTTCTTCCTCTAAAAGAGGGGCAAAAGATATATGTAACCGGTCCTGCGGCTGATAATATGGGCTTGCAATGTGGTGGATGGGGTCTTACTTGGCAGGGAGCAATGGATAAATCGGGAGTTAAGATTACTGAGGGAACCACCATCCTAGAGGGTCTTGTAGAGTACGGCGAGAAGTATGAATATGAGATAATAACTGATAAAAAACAGGCGAAAGATGCAGATGTAGTAATAGTAGCTATAGGAGAAATACCTTATGCAGAATATGAAGGCGATACAGCAGATTTATCATTAACAGGAGCAAAAGGCCATAAAGACAATGCGGAAGCTATAAAGCTGGCTAAAAGTCTGGGTAAACCTGTGATTGCACTGATTATTGCAGGAAGAAATGTAATTATAGATGAGTATATAAATGATTGGGATAGTGTAGTTATGTGCTATCTGCCTGGATCAGAAGGTGATGGAATTGCTTCTGTGTTATCAGGAGAGGTACCATTTACAGGTAAGCTTCCTATGCCATATTATAAGAGTGTAGAGGATATTGGACTTGAGAATGCCGAGCTGTTGTTTGAGGTTGGGTATGGTCTAGGATATTAATTACAGCTTCGCTAGGTGCTGCTCTAATAGATTCAACCTATATAAGGCTTCTTGTTAAGGATGATGAATGAATTAATTTGATTCATAATATATAGCAATATTCGAGGTAATTTTATGGAATATAAAACAGATAAAGAAATATCAGATTTTAAAGAGATGTTTTCTGAATCCAGACTACATATAATAATTCATACTTTTTTATGGGCGATTGCTTTATATACAATGTTGTCATTTCTGCATATTGATATTGTATATAATGTTTTGGGTTTATTGTCTATCATTATTTTTATATTAATAATTACTAGAAAGGCTACCGGTCAGCATTATATGATATATAGTTGGATTTGCCTAGCATGTGTTATGGCATGCGGTGTAGCAGCTGGTCGGCTTATCTATATAGAAATGCTTTTACCTATGATCATATATGTTAGTGTGCTTGATGTTATTAGCTTTACACGCGTTGGAAAAAAGACTACAAATGCAAAATTAATGAATAGTAATAAATGGTTGCCCCGATTGCTTGTTTATGGTCGTTCATTTAAGACAGGAGAACCTGTAGTCACAAAAGGTTATGGGGATTATCTATGGTATTCAATCACCTTTGCTGCAATATATACAGCCTATGGCAAAACCATAGGCTTAGTTGCAATTTTAGCAATCATAATCGGAGTACTAATAAACCTGATAATCATTAATAGAATTTACAAATATAGATGGTATAGGGGTTTTCCTGCAACCGTTGGTCCATTAGGGTTATGCACAATTCTTTTAGTTATTCTATATATTATCTGAATTAACCTAAAATACAAAAACCTCATAACCGTCTTCAATATAGGGACGCATACCAGCGTGTCCGTTCATATCATTAAGAAGGGGTAAATTCAACCGAGCAATATCATCCTTAACACCCATCACTATCAAGCATGCAAGACACACACCAGCAATTAAACCCATGCTTAAGGCATTTTGATAATGAGGATTTGCTTCCTTATCAAGAACCGGCGGTAGCTTAACAGACTCACCTTCGAAGATAATTTTAACATCATTACCAGCACTTTTTAGATCCAAAGCATTTAGTAGTACATGAACGAAGCACATTTTTTGACCTGTCATACCGTAAAATAAATATTTTTTCATTTTCCTATACACCTTTCATTCTTTTCATTGTTTTGATATATTTATTATAGCCCCGAACATGTATAGGGTCAACATTTTAGAGGATGTAGCAGCGTTAGAAGGTATACTTCTTAAGGTTATAACCAATCGTGTGATAATGCAGCTCATTTAATAAAAGTAGAAGGTTATCCGATATAAGCTATAGAAACCTATTAAGTTATGTTTATGAATATAATGAGGTGAAGTTATGCGGATAGTTAATAATAAAGAGATAAATAACAAAAATAATATCATAGCTAATATATCTAGACATAAGGAGACATCAGACAAAATCAATAAATCTATGAAGCAGATACCTACCTGGGATATGGAGAATGAATCAGATAGAAAGGCTTATTTGATAGAGATATCCAAGGATGCCAGAAGCTTGTATGAGGAAATGGAACGTTTGAAGGAGAATGCTGAGACGTCTGGAAAGGCAATGGAGGACTTAGGAAAAATTCTAGAGATTGCAAGAAGGATTTCAAATGGAGATAGGGTTCCAAGTACAGACGAAAAAAAGCTTATGGAATATAGTTCAGAATTATACCAAGCCGCCAAATCAGCAGCCTTATTAAAAGCCAATAAGAAACAAAAGGAACATGATTCCCTGTTTGATGATGAAGAGGATAA
>JAQVQL010000278.1 GCA_028701595.1 Herbinix sp. | reverse complement strand
ATTTTAATTCATTTGCATGCTTCATATAAGCAGCTAATCCCTTTAAGCCATAGATTATTAATTCTCTTAAGCTTCTTATATCTTCGTTCTCGGTTGTAAGTATTCCTACTTTTGTCGATTTATTATCCAGCTCTTCTCTGGTCTTGGCAGTCCATAGGGCTGCTTCTGGAAGAGTGGACTTATCTTTTAGTTTATTCAATAATTCATTTTTAATATTTAATGTCTCAAATACTCTCTGATAGAAAATCTCATCGTCAAAGTTAGCATTTGTAATTGTGGTAAATAGGTTAATGGTAACATAATGATTAACCTCTGCGGCAATGCTTTCACCCTCAGTACGTAGTGCTGTTGTTACTGCACTTAAGCCCTTTGTTACATAAATTAATAAATCCTGCATATTTGCAAGCTCAGGGGATTTTCCGCATACCCCAAATTTAGTGCAGCCAGTACATCCCGCTGTCTCCTGACATTGGTAACAAAACATCTTGTTGTCCATCCTTATACTCTCCTTATGCTAAATGTTTATGACAGAGGAAACGTCCCCCGTGTCTTCTTGTCTTTCTTGTCTTTTTCATTGATGAGTATAATACTGATTCTAAAGAAAAAGTGTAGCTATGGCTACGAAAACATGATATAATTAATTTGTAATTTGTGTATATATCAGAAGTAGGAGGAAGGTATCTTGGAACAGTATTATCCGATAATAAAAAGATGTGCTCTGTTTCGTGGAATTGAAGAGAGCAATTATAAGCATTTGTTGGGCTGTCTCGAGGCTCAGATTAAGCATTTTGATGAAGATGAATATATATTTTTTGCTGGAGATAAGATAAACCGGGTTGGAGTTGTACTGTCAGGCACAGTTGAGATTCATAAGGAGAATTTAGCAGGAAATAAGCACATCATAGCTATCCTGGATTCTTCTCATTTATTTGCAGAGGGGATAGTATGTACAGCAAACCGGCTGTCTCCGGTCACTGTCCAAGCTAAGGAGGCGACTGACATTATGCTTATTCCTTATGAAAAAATCATCAGAAGCTGTGGTAAAAGCTGTAGCTACCATTTTGGACTTATACAGAATATGATGGTGGTGCTTGGAGAGAAGAATATTAATCTGAATTGGAAGCTAGAGCTTCTGACCCTAAAGGGAATGAGGGAGAAGTTGGCAAGCTACCTTATAAAAGCTTCCTATGAAAATAGAAGTAATACATTTCAAATTCCTTTAAACAGAAGTGAGTTGTCAGACTTTCTTAATGTATCCCGTACATCCATGTGTAGGGAGCTTACAAGGATGAAGGACGATGGCCTCATTGATCTGTATGGTCGAAGCTTCAAAATTCTCGATAGGGAAGGACTGGCAGGATGCCTGGAATAAAACGGTACCAGCTACCATTAAGTTGGAAAAAAAGTCGGATGTAGAATTTATCAGCATGTTATTATAGATATATCTTAAGATGATATTTTAATAAGGAGCGCTTTCTTATGAACTATTATGAGCAAATACAAAAATCGATTGATTATATCGAGGATAATCTTGAGGAACCTATTAATATTAATATCGTAGCAAATGAAGCGTATATGTCCCAGTCTAATTACTACCGCATGTTTTTTGCTATGGTGGGGTATTCCGTAAAAGAATATATACGTATGCGCAGAATCAGTGATGCAGCAATACAGCTACGCAACAGTGAAGCCAATATAATAGATATTGCTGTTAAGTATGATTTTGACAGTAGGGACTCGTTTTCGAGAGCATTTAAAAGAATCACTCGATTTTTGCCTAGTGAATACAGACAAGAAAGGTCTGTATATCAATTTGAAAGGGTGAATATCATGGAAAAATTTTATGATAAGCAGCAGGATGGTGAGCTGCTTGAGAAATATCCGGACATTAGGGTCCTTAAGACTCTTGAGCCTATGAAGGTGGCTTACTATAATTATTATGGCAGAAATCCTGAAGACGGAGCATTTGAGGTAATAAATGAATGGTTGCAGGATAGCGGATTGAATATCGAAAAGGATGGGCTAAGGATTTTTGGTTATAATAAACCGGATGTGATGGAACAGGGTCAGGAAGAGTACGGATATGAGGTATGTGTTACTATTGGTGATAGTATAAATATAAGAGATGAAAGAATTAAGACCAAGACACTTCCAGGCGGTCTTTATGCTGTTACAGGGGTTAGAAGAAATAAGGACACAGAGCTTGGATATGAAATCATGAAGGCTTGGCAGCGTTTTGGCAGCTGGATTATAGACAGTAAATATGTCACTGGTAGCCGAAAGGCGGTGTAAGCATTGAAAGAAAAGAAAATATTTGATAATACTAAAAAGGTCTCCATATGGCAAATATGGACAGCTATTACAGCTTTTATCGCAATTATATTCGCCTTGCTATTATTGACTTCCAGAGAAAAAAATTTAAATACAGGAGAAGCCATTATAAATGTAGTTTACCCAAAAGCCTATGCCCTTACAGATCATAATGTAAGAAGGGAGGTACGAGATGAAAATCCTGTCGACGATGCCTTTATTAAGGCAGTTAATGAATTTTCCTATAAGACAAGCGCCAATATACTAACAGAAGCTGGCAAGAACATGAATTATTCGCCTATCTCACTATATTTTGCTATGTCCCTTGCAGCTTCTGGTGCTGAAGGAGATACAGAGGAACAATTGCTCGCTTTGTTGGGGGTTTCCGATAAGGAAGTTCTTTCTAAGCAGTGCGGAAACTTATATCGCACACTTCACAAGGATAATGAAATCGGAAAGCTTAAAATTGCAAATTCCTTATGGATGGACAATGAACTTAAGGGTAAATCGATTATATTTAAAGATGACTTTGTAAGACAGGCAGCAGAGAATTTTTATGCAAGTTCCCACAGTGTTGACTTTGCCAAGGATGAAACCGGAAAATATATGGCTGATTGGATATCAACAAACACGAATGGTAAATTGTCTCCTATAATAGAAACAGACCCAGAGCAAATACTATCTATATTAAATACGGTTTACTTTTATGATCAATGGATAGACCGTTTTGATAGGGATAAAACTGCGGAGGAAGTATTCTATCTATCAAATGGGAGTGAGGTAAAAGCCGACTTTATGAATCAGACATATGGGTCAGCTAGATTTACCAAGGGGGAGGGTTTTACTAGGGCCAGCTTGGATCTTAAAAATGGATATGAAATGGTATTTATACTTCCTGATGAAGGAGTATCTCCTTATGAGTTAATTACAACTAAGGAGGAAGTGAAGCAAACCTTTGAAGGTGGAGAAAGCATTTTTGGCGAGGTAGTATGGAAGATACCCAAGTTTAGTTTTTGTTCAAAACTTACATTGAATAATATGCTTAATAGTCTTGGTGTAAACGCTGCTTTCTCAGCTGATGCAAACTTTAGTGGGATTACAGACCATATGGCATATATTACTGATGTAATACAAGAAACCCATATAGCCATCGATGAAGATGGTGTCGAAGCATCTGCATATACTCAAATTAATTATATGGGGGCAGCACGACCAGAAGGACGCGCTGATATGATTCTTGATAGACCCTTTATATACGGTATTACTGCACAAAACGGTACGCTGCTGTTTGTTGGTGTATGCGAAAACCCTGCTGAACTTGAGAACTAATGAACAAGATACTA
>JAQVQL010000277.1 GCA_028701595.1 Herbinix sp. | reverse complement strand
CCTGTAAATGGCAGCTCATTTGATGATACAACAGAAAGATGATTTTGTGGGCTTATATATGTAGAATTATCACCTTTACTTTTGCTATCCAAATATATTCTGCCTTCTTTAGGCTCGAATAAGCCAGCAATAAGATTAATTAGTGTCGATTTGCCACTACCATTATCCCCTATTATGCAATAAGCATTGTTTTTCCTGAATTCAATATTTATATTATTAAGTACATTTTTATCTTCATATGAAAAACTTAAATCCTCGATTATTAATGAATTAAAGTCTTCAAGCTTCTCCTTATATAAGCTAGCCCTTTTAATTGATAAAATCTCCATAATCCTATCGGCAGATGTATTTGCCTGAGCCATATTGGAAACAGCCTTGGATATTCTTGAGAAGGGCGTAATTATGTAATTTAGTAGCTGTACAATTGCAATAAGAGAACCAACGGTAGTCTCTCCGATATATACTAAATATGAGCCTAAGCCTAGTGTGATTATTAACATAGCATTTCCTATTAATCCATTAGAAAAGGCTGCAAATCCCTCCCAAATACCAAATATTACTTTGCTTCTTTTAAATTCTTTATATAATTTATTAAGCTTTAGTAGAATCCTGCTTTGAATACTATAACATTTTATTGTCTTTATCTTACTTAGCTGCTCTTGCATCATTATTCTATTGTCTTCATCATTTTTCTTACGTAATTTATCTGCCTTAGCTATGGGGAAATTAAATAGACTAATAATTGCTATAAGTATCGGTATGATTACAACTATTGCTATAGCAATTTTTGGGCTAAGTATAAACATCGAGACTACAGATAATATTGATATGGATAAGCCGCCAATGATATCATTTACAAAGTTAGGGTAAAAAGTTGCAACGGCCGATACATCATTTGTGAGCTTTGTCAAAACATCGCCGGTATGTAGCTTCTGGATCTCGTAAAAGTCGCCATTTAAAACGTTATCCATAATACTGGTTCTTATTTTAAGCTCAATATTACACTCGATATTTGCTCTAATAGCAGATGCGGCTATATACATTAACCCTCCGATTATTAACACGGCACTTGATAGTATCAATATATCCTTCAATAATAATGAGGTATCATTAGTCGCAGCATCAATAAATAATTTTAATACATAGGCTATTAACAAATTTGTTATAACTGATATGATTACAACAATAGATAATAGGAACAAATACAATCTAGATCCCTTTGTTTGTTGATATATCCATTTTTTATTGCTAATTCTTTTGCTCATCTCTTTAGCCCCTTTCTATCAATTAACTCCAAAACGGGTTTTGATGCTCGAATTCTTCCGTATATTTTTATTGATTCCACAGTGGCCTCAAATAAATCTGAACTTATATCCTTATCAATCAGCAAAATACCCATAACCATAATGTTAATCCTTATAGATTTTCTTCTTGACTCAATAAGTTCGGCTTTACTAATTCTATATATACCGATTCCACCCTGGACATGACTACTGCTTTCAAAGGAATTAGTTTTACTTTGAAGATATAGTTTTTCCAAATCAGTCTTATGTGTCTCAAGTTGATTACGAATAGCTGTTCTAATAAAATCACTTCTATTTGTGTATATCATGCTATCTACGAGTAAATCAATTTGTGCCAATTCCATTATTCCTACGTTAATTGTAGCTTTTTCGGTTTTGCTATTATCCACTTCAAATCACCCTTTCTAATTAATATCTGTAGTTGATACTCCGTATAGAGTATGTATAGAGTATATCAGGGTTGTTTCCAAGTGTCAACATATATTTCCAATAATAAACAAATATAGTAATAGCCACTTCTAATGGAGATATATATATCCAATAGTAGTGGCTATCTATGTTTATAACTATAATTCTGAGTTCTATTTCTGAGTACTGATATCTGACACCATCTGTTTTTGTAACCTTTTTCTGTCCTTTTCTCTTATTAATACATCCACAAGGCATATAATGATGCCAATAATTAAGTTGGCTAGTAATAAAAGCTCAAATTCAAATGCTATATCATAATCCCAACCATGAATCTTGGATGCTTTTGTGGGAGAATATTTCCACAAAAATATTAATATAGCTGCATCTATAAGCCCCAGTACTATATTTACATAAAAAAGTTTCTTAAGTCCTGAGGCGGCATAAAACATTAGAAAGATGCAGACAAGATATACGATCAAGCCGTTTTCTTCATCAAGCTCATCTGTCAAAGTGGTTAGTTGGATATAGACAGCTCCCACCAGACCTGTACCAATCAATGAGGTGAGCATTCTGTTTCGATAATTTTCCCTAAAATTACTGGTAATAAAAAAGGGTACGGCTATGAATAACCATAATATGTAATTAAATGAGTCTATAGGAGGTCGGTCGATAATATCAAGCATGACCGAGATTCCATAAAGTAGAAAAATACCTGTAGGCAGAAGCTGTGTAAATACCAGGTAACCCATCTGTAAGTCATGGTTCCTGCTCACTATAAAGTCAAGAATGGCACCTAAGATGAAGAATGGAATTAGAGTTGTGATAACGTTCCATTGTGTATCAAATTGAAATGACTCTAGGAAGATAAAAACTAAAGCCATAACCAGATATACAGCTATAAAAGTAAGTAATGATAAATGTCTACGTACAAAACCTGTTTTCCTATCCATATAGACCCCCTTAACATGATGGTGCTTATTGGGCACCACCGTCTTCGACTTCTTCTTCTCTAGTAAAGCGCATGACCTGTCTCTTTCTGGCCATAACATCGCTGTCAAGGTATTCGTCATAGGTTGTAATCTTATCAATAAGTCCGTGAGGTGTTATCTCCATAATGCGGTTTGCAGTTGTTTGGACAAATTGATGATCCTGTGAGGTGAAAAGTAAAACACCGGGAAATTTGATAAGCCCGTTATTGAGTGAAGTAATTGATTCCATGTCGAGATGGTTAGTAGGCTCATCAAGTATAAGTACATTAGCGCCGGCAATCATCATACGAGACAGCATAACGCGAACTCTTTCTCCGCCGGAAAGTACTCGAAGCTTCTTGGTTCCTTCCTCACCAGCAAATAACATTCTGCCCATAAAGCCACGGACATAGGTGACATCCTTTTCAGGAGAGTAGGGCATTAGAAAGTCTACAATAGTCTCGTCACTGTCAAAGAGCCTTGTATTATCCTTGGGAAAATAAGATACATTAGTGGTTATTCCCCATTTGTAAGTACCCTCATCCGGCTCTAGCTCTCCTGACAATATCCTAAATAGAGTAGTAGCAGCCAGGGTATCAGGTCCAACAAAGGCTGTCTTATCATCATGACCTAAGATAAAGCTTATGTTATCAAGAACCTTTACTCCATCAATAGTCTTGGAGAGATTAGTTACAGTAAGTACCTCATTACCAATATCTCTGCTTGGTCTAAAATCGATATAAGGATATTTTCTACTGGACGGACGAATATCATCTAGCTCTATTTTCTCCAAAGCTTTCTTTCTTGAAGTTGCCTGCTTGGATTTTGAAGCATTTGCAGAAAAGCGTTGAATAAATTCCTGTAGTTCCTTAATCTTTTCTTCCTTCTTTTTGTTAGATTCCTTCATCTGTCTTACCATAAGCTGACTGGATTCGTACCAGAAATCATAGTTTCCGGCATAAAGCTGAATCTTAGCATAGTCTATG
>JAQVQL010000276.1 GCA_028701595.1 Herbinix sp. | reverse complement strand
GTGGTGGATGTTTATATAAGATATTTAAGACAGAAAATCGATGAGAAATATGATATACATTTAATTTCAACTGTCCGTGGTGTTGGCTACATTATCAAGGATTAAAAACAAGACACGAGTAAGACACGGGGATGTTTCCACGGTCTTATTAATAGAATAAATAAGACAGCGGAAACGTCCCCATGTCTTGTTGCATGTCTTGAAAGGGGATAACATGAGCTGGGACAAATTTTTGGAAGCTATACGTAAATTATCGATAAAAATAATTCTCCCTATACGGGAAAGAAGATTAGAGTGGCTGGGTAATCTTAGGCTGTCAATTCTTTTTCGTATTTCTATGGGATATCTGAAGTTGCTATTAACGCATGGAATTCTAATCATTCTCGGGATTTTTCTAATTTATATGTATGCAGAGAAAGAGGATTTCGGCGATATGGCTGACGATATAGTTTTCTCTATAAGTGAAGGGCGAGAGAGTAAATATATCAACCCTTATTATATGCAGGATCTTTCCATGGTGATAGAATACAAGGACACTGGTGAAGAGGTTTATAATGACATAGCTTACCATCCAAACTCTGATAAAGCGTTTTTTCACGGAATTCATTTTGATGGAAAAAGCGACAATCATATATTAGTATTTAATGAGGATAGAGATTTTTCAGTAGGCAACATTAATTATAGAGCAACCTTTCAGTATGATTTTACGAAGAGCTATAGAAGATTTCTTTCTATGCTCTGGAAGCTGATTATACTTTATGCTGCGATTGTGGTTATCATAATTCGAAAGGGAAGAAAAAGCGATGAAAAGCTATTTGAGCCAATCGATATTATGTCGGCAACAGCCAATCGACTTACAGCTCATAATCTTCACAGTGAAAGGCTGAATGTAGCTGGAACTCAAAATGAATTAAAGGATTTGGCTAATGTTATTAATGAAATGCTGGACAGACTAGAGACCTCCTATGAGAGTCAAAAGCAGTTTGTATCGGACGCATCCCATGAGCTTCGCACACCGATTGCTGTAATTCAAGGTTATGCAAATATGCTTGATCGTTGGGGCTCAACAAATGAAGAGGTCCTTGACGAATCCATCGATGCCTTACAAAATGAATCTCGTTCCATGCAGGATCTGGTAGAAAAGCTTCTCTTCTTATCTAGACATGACAAGAAGACCTTAAAGCTTAACAAGAAAAGCTTTAATATTAAGCCTATGGTTGAGGATATGATTAGGGAGACCAGGCTGGTCGCACCGGATCGAATCATAAATAGCACTATCATAGAGGATGTCACGGTATACGGGGATGAGCAAGCCTTAAAGCAGGCAACTCGAATATTTATTGACAATGCTATTAAATATTCTAAGATAGGGGATGAGATAACCATATTATGCGAAAATCATAATGGAGATTGTGTTATAACTATTCAAGATACAGGTATAGGTATGAAGCGTTATGATGTAGAGCATATATTTGATCGCTTTTATAGATCTGACAATGCAAGATGCAGAAACATTAGCGGTCATGGACTAGGCTTATCTCTAGCCAAGCTAATTATTCTTGCACATACCGGAAAAATAAAGATTCGCACCCAATTAACTAAAGGAACAAGCTTTATAATAACCATCCCAAAGAGAAAATTTTATTAATTTATATAACAATCGATATTTAGAAGTCAATATATGAATCTGATAATAAAAATGTTTGTAAATTATAGTTTCATAATTATATGAGGCGTATCTGTATATTTATATGCAGATACGCCTCATATTAAATTGTGATGAAACCGTACTTCAAATTAACGTCTAGATGTTCTTATTAACGTTTAGATGTTCTTAAATTGTGCCATATAGAGCTCGTAGTATAAGCCCTTCTTTGCCAGGAGCTCATCGGAGCTACCTTCTTCAAGGATTTTACCATCATCGATGACAAAAATCCTATCTGCCTTATTTATAGTTGACAACCTATGTGCGATAATAAATGATGTACGCCCCTTTAGCAAGACCTCTATACCTTGCTGTACTAAGAGCTCGGTATGAGTATCAATACTAGAGGTTGCTTCATCGAGAATTAATATCTTAGGCATGGAAACCATGGTTCTTGCGAAGGCCAATAGTTGTCTTTGTCCTATTGATAATCCATTTCCTCGTTCTCGTAATTTTGTCTCATAACCATTTTCAAGCTTCATGATAAAATCATGGGCATTAACCGCCTTGGCAGCAGCAATTATTTCCTCATCGGTAGCATCCAGTTTACCGTATCTAATATTATCACTAACGGTTCCAGAGAAGAGGAAGTTATCCTGAGTCATGATTCCCATTTGAGTTCTTAAGCTCTCAATGGATACATCCTTGACATTATGTCCATCGATGTATACATGCCCCTCTTGGACATCATAAAAGCGACTTATTAAATTAACTACAGTGGTTTTACCTGCACCAGTTGGTCCCACTAGGGCGATGGTTTCTCCGGGCTTAACCCTAAAGCTTACATCATTTAGTACCTGTGTGTCCTTTTCATATGAAAATGACACATGATCAAAGGTTACTTCTCCTTTGATTACCGGCATATCGGTAACATTCCCGGCATCGATTATCTCAGGCTTGGTATCTAGAATATCGAATACTCTTTCGGCACCGGAGATATTTGTTATAAGCTTGTTATAAAAATTACTCAGGTTCATGATAGGCCGCCAGAACATTCCGATGAAAATACCAAAGGATATTAGTGTTCCTACACTTTCTACATCGATACCCATAAGCTTTATTGCTACATAGTACATGGCGATTGTCCCAAGACTCCAGCTTATATCTATTACAGAGAAGAAGGCATCGTTTATTACAATCGCATGCATATAGGAGCCTCGATGCTCCGCAAGAAGCTGATCGAAGTCCTCCTCAGTCTCCTTTTCTGCGGTATAGCTTTGAATAATTCTCATACCGGACAGATCCTCATGTATAAAAGCGTTAAGGTTGGAGCTCTTCTTTCTGTGAAGGCGCCATCTTAAATGGGACCTTGTCTCAATAAACCAAAGACCGCCTAACATCAGTGGGAGACTCACCAAGGAAGCTAGTGCCAGACGCCAGTTTTTAAGTAGCATTATGATTACTACAGCACTTATGGTTACAAAGTCAGGTATTAATGTCTTGACACTTTCAGAAAGCACATCCTTTAGTGAGTTGACATCACCTATTACCCTTGCAAGTATTTTTCCGGTTGGTCTACTATCAAAGAAGTTAAAGCTAAGCTTTTGTATATGAGTATATAACTCCTGCCTTATTCTAAGTAGAACATCATTTGACATTTTCGCCATTAGGTACATTCTTAATTTTATCAAGACGATAAAGACAAGATTTATTCCTATAGCAAAGCCAATTAGGACAAGCAAGCCCTCTACATCCTTGTTTGCAATATGAACGTCAATTGCTCGTTCGATTAACAGAGGGTTTATAATAGAGATTGCTACGGTTACCAGCATAATCAGTATAACAATCGTTATAGTTACGCGGTATGTCAAAAGGTAACGGAATAATCGTATCATAGTTGTTTTTTTATCGACTGAACTCATTTGCTCGTCGTCTTTTATTGCATTTATTGACATATTGCTACCTCCTTACCATCAGAGCCGGTACGAAATGTCAGGCTGTTATTAGACAGTTGCTCTCCATATTGGG
>JAQVQL010000275.1 GCA_028701595.1 Herbinix sp. | reverse complement strand
GTCGTCTTTTCAACATTTATTCCGCAGCTCCTGGCAGCAACCGGGTCCATTGCAGCAGCGCGCATCGCGATACCGAAAGAGGATTTCTTCATAAAGATATGAAGCCCCAGCATACATACTACTGCAACCCCAATGCAGAGCAGCGATTCGGTCTGATAAATCACCCCGAAAATTTTGATGGTCGCAGTTTTCAGAAATGAAGGAACCGCAAGCGGAGCCGCACCCCACACAATGATTTCGATGCTCTGTATGATGTAGGACACCGCAACCGTCGCAAGGATGATCACTGATGTAGATGTGCTCCTGTTGAAAATAGGCCGGATGACGAACTTTTCTAAAATGACTCCAATAATAAATGTGCAAACCATTGTCAATATAATCGAAATAATTATCGGCAAACCGAATACAGTATAAAAAGTAAATCCAAGACATCCGCCGACACACATAAGGTCTCCCTGCGCAAGATTCATTATGCCTGATGCCCTGTAAATCAAGCTGTATCCTAGTGCAATTAGGCCATAGATGCTTCCTAATAGAAGCGCGGACATAAGCAACTGTATAAACATATAACAGCATTCCTTTCTAGAAAACGGATTTTCCAATATTTGTACATACTATACTCTCTTCTCCATAGAGCTGAGAGCTCGAAAATCAAATACGTTTAAAGAGTATTATTTTTTCCGTGAAAATTATAAGTATATTTCTGATACAGGAATAACTAAACACGGTCACTTAAGAACTGGACGGCTGTATGCACAACCGTCCCAGCTCAATTATAACTGTTTTTAAAATTAATAAGCATTTCCGGTCTTAGACTTGTAGGTATCGTAACCACCGTTCTTAAACCAGTTCTCCCAGGAAATATTCTTATTGTCAAGCAACAGAAATCTGCCAACACTGTGATAAGGTTCACCGTCGCCGTTACTGTAATCCATCGTGCCACCAAGTCCTTCAATTTTGATCTTGGGAACAACTGCAAGCATATCTTCAGTCTTATTGGAGCCTGCCAGTTTTGTAGCTTCCCAGATAACCATTACTGCATCCCATGCGCGGTAACCAATCTCAGTTCTCGGGAGTTCACCGTATGTGTCTTTATACAATTTGAGAAATTCAGACATATACTCAATATCACATTCGGAAATATCATTATATGTTACATATGGGTTCGCGAATAGAATATAATTTGCGTTATCAGTGCCAGCAATGTCTATGAGGTCCGCATAGAAGGATTCTTTGTCGAAAAGAAGACCTGTGTAACCATTCTGCCTGATTTGTTTGACAAAGTAGCCGCAATCATTGCTGGTCATGGAAACGATAATCGCCTGAGGTTTCGCAGCTAAAAGCCGTGCACACTGCGATGAAAGGTCTGTATCATCGATCTCGCATGACTCGCTCGTCACTACAGTAATTCCATTATCTTTAGAAAGATCTTCAAACGCCTTAGCAAAGGAAAGTCCGGCTTCCTGTTGGTCCTTCATGATAGCAACCTTAGTAATGCCCATTTCCTTAACCATTTTGGCTAATTCGTTAGCTACGAAATCGTAGTTTACACTACAACGAATGACGTATTTCCAGCCCTGCTTCATCCATGTAGCGCTGGTGCCCATGCCGATCGTGAAAATCTTTGCTTCATTGAAATACTGGCCTGTGGCGAGTACTTCAGCAGAACTGTTAGATGCAATAATTGCATTAACATTCTCATTTTGGATGAGCTTCTGACATGCCTTGACTGCCTCTTCAGGTGATCCTTTGTTGTCGTAGGTGTTAGCAAGAACACCGGTCGCACCGTTGAATCCGCCCTCGGCGTTGATCTTTTTAAGAGCCATATCAACTGCATTGCGGGCTTCTATGCCTTCCTGTGCGGTACCGCCAGTGTAACTGCTGGAGAGTCCGATCCTGAAGGTTTTATCTTTGCTTGAGGATTCATTACCCGATGCCGGAGAAGTTTTACTAGAGTTGTTAGCTGCGTTATTGCCGGGAGTTTCGGATTTGCCACAAGCGGTCATCATGCCTATTATCATAAGCACGATAAGTAATAGAGATACTGACTTTTTCCAAACGTTTTTCATTGAATCTCCTCCTTGATATTCGATCTGATAGAGATTAAATAATATTTGTAATCTCATATCTAAGATATCACATTTCAGATTTAATGTCAATTATAAAAAGTGTGATTTTTTCACGAAGAAAAATAAACCAAAAGAAGAAGATGGTGAGGGACACTTCTTCTTTTTATTACAGAATGTTCTGTATAAAGTGTTATATAAGTTTTATATGATTATGAAATTTCACATAATACATAATATTATTCAGAGCTATATTGCAAAACTCTGACTCAGATAAAGAATAATACAACAATAAAAAAGATATGGTACTTTGTGTAGAACATGCGAATAATAAACATATACTACGTTAATTGTAATAGAAAAGTTAAACGAAATGAATACATTTATACCCTACAAACTCTTTATTTGTGTTTGTTTAAAGAATAGTGTAAAATATGGTGATAAATTTATACAGAATTTAATAGTTAATAGTTAAGAGCCAATAATTGAATAATTAAGATTTTTTATTAATTTCCATTTATTATTTAGTTATATGTTATAGGGGAGGGGGGTGCATTTAGTTTATTTGAAGAAAATATTAAAAAGTGACATTAATGAAGCTGTTGTAGCAGGGTAAGGGGATCTCTTATCTAAAGTATAGGGTAATTCCTATTATGTTGAAGAGTTCCCTCGTTACCGAGCGAGGATAAGCAAAATCATTATTTAAGCAAAATAATCATAATTGCTTTACTGTAATTATTTTTAGAGTATGATTTTGCCCGTAGCTGAATTAAAAGGCTCTATACGCCGTAACGACAGCTACTGGTAAATATTTCTTCAAGTTTAAAAATATGCACCCTGTTATGTGAAAGACAAAATTTTACAAAATTAGTAGTCGAATTTTCAATCATAATAACGCTAATACTAATTAGCATTAATTAGTATTAACTAACATTAATTAGCATTAACTTCTAACTTGCTTGAATTAATGTATTAAAGGTATCCCTATATACTATCTGTTCTTTCAGCAGTCTGAAACCTTCATTCACAAGCCTTGATATCCCCGACAAGGACACGTTGCCTATATACTGGCATAGTTGTTTGTATGTATAACCGCAGAGGATCCTCAGAGTGTATGCTGCAAATGCCCTGATTTTGCTGGCTTCTCTGGAATACTTTAGCCTTAAGTCTGTTGATATTCCCATAGACAATCCTAATTGTAATCCTTCTGATAACCTTGTTGAGGGTACTTCCGTTAATTCTGATGCTGATGCTAATGGTGATACTGATGTTGATGCTGTAGATAATCCTTCTGATAACTTCTCACCGAGTATATTCTGAATTTTATCCAATATTTCATCAGGATTTTCATTTCTTACAATAAAACTCTTCTCACTCCTATACTCGTTCTCGGTATATGACCTGATTATATTATCATCTACTTCTTTTATAATGTCTTTATCCTTCATGGATTCAGTGAAAGCCCTATACTTTTCCTGAGCCACTTTTTTGTCTTCACTAAATTGTTTTAATATATAATCAGTGTCCACAATTTTATCAGGATCATCTCTGTCACCAGTATATATTCCATATGACGAATAGGGATATAGTTCCTCTTTTCCACTGTAAC
>JAQVQL010000274.1 GCA_028701595.1 Herbinix sp. | reverse complement strand
TTGGTTCTTTAATAAGGTGCTGATGAGCTCCGCACGGCTACCTACATCATATTTTGAATAAATATTTCGAGCATGAGTTTTGACTGTACTTTCAGTTATGGTTAAACACATGGCAATTTCTTTGTTCGATTCTCCAGACAAAATATGTTGGAGAACCTCATTCTCTCTTACTGTTAGAGGGTCAAGTAGTTTAGTACTCTGAATAATAGCACTCTGTTGCTGTGCACTCATACCCGAATATGCATTCAAATATGTATGGCTTTTTAAAAGCATTATAAGCTGCTGATTCATCGGTGTAAGAATAACTAGGGTAAGACAGACCACCGAAAGAGCAATAACCGCCACCTCTGAATCGGAAAGAGCAATAGAAGTCACACCAACACCAATCATATCTCCGCTTAATACCCCAAATACATTAGCTGAAAGGCCGATACCGAATACCTTTACAGGGTTTTCTGTGTAATCCAGCATTTCACCGATGATGCTCCACCAAAATAAATCAAAAACACCACAAGCTCCAAGCATCAATGTATCCACTATAAGATAATCAGAAGTATTACGTCCCAGCACCATAAAGCTTATGAATGCCCCCATAATCATTGCCATACCGGCATACAAAATTCTTGAACGCTTTGCCTTTATGGATAAATTACGCATAATTACTAGGGCAATGATATAAGGTACAGCCCAATACCAGCTCACCAGTATGGTCAGATGCTCAAAAGCAGGGTTGATGACTTGATACATTAATCCGGAATTGACGGTAATCATAGCTACGAAGAGAAATAGTATCATCATTGGCTTTCTTAGATTTGCTGGCAGCTTTTTCTCATTTTCGTCTTTAATTACGGCCATTTTATCGATAGCTATTAACCAGGTGAATACAGCTCCGATAACTAGACAGAGCATCGACAACCACAGCCCAATAAAGGGTGTAAAATTTATGGTCACCACATTGATTAATATCATAATTACATTTGAGTATATCAATACATCTGCACACGATTTAATTCTCTCGTTCTTAGGGGTAAAGGTCTTTAAATAATAACCCCATGCAGCTACCGCACAGCCACCAAAATAGCCTGAAATCACCAGTCCTACTAACCATAAAAGCGATGGTGCAAAGAAGTAAGGTAGTGTGAAAAGCAAGCATACCATCATTCCCCCTGACATAGCAAGCTTTGCCATTCGTGGTGTTTTTATAAAGTATCCGCAGGAGAATAATCCGACAAAATGTGCAATAATAGCTGAGAGTATATAAGTATGGGTCTGTGCACCAAAGGTATCAATAATACTGTAAAGAACCTGTCCCTCGAATACAAAAGAAAGCAGATAGGCAAAAAGGCAGGAAAATGCCACTATGGATTTTGTCCTATTATTTTTGAAAAGCCTTGTCACCTTGGTACCTCCTGCACTGATTGATATAGAAATTTATGAAATAATTATATCAATTAATATGCGCAATAACAATCCACTTAATTTATTTTATGTCGTATTATGTTGTTAACAAGCAAACTACAGAGTTTTCCTCATGCGCGCTTATGCTAAACGCCTCTCATACCAAGGTATGAGAGGTTTTTTCTGTTATTTCATCCTTTTGGATGATGCTTTTTATAGCTTTCCAATCTAAAATAAATATTGGTGGCATTATCGCATCCTAGCAGTACCTTCTGCCCCTATATCTATACCCGATTGCAAGATTAAAAAAATACCTGGGATATCCTAGTATCTACCTTTGGTATTCTCATAGGAGGATAAAAAGAAAGAGGTTAAGGCATATGGAATTGGCGAAGCGGCAGAGGCAAATGGTCTTTTCTTTACCATTGATAAAGTAGAAGCAGCAGGTCCGAATACCATGCTAGAAAAAGCCAAGGATGGCTTTACCTATATGAAGGTATGGTTTACCTTCAAGAATGTCTCAAATGAAACCATAGAATCACCAAAAATGAAGGCTCTGTATATTGTATACGAAGAGGGTCCCACCGGATTTGGTTTTTAAGTTTACCGCAGAATAGAAGCAGAAAGGGGATTTGGTACAATGAAAGGAAGAATACTATCGCTAGTACTGGTAATTACCATACTACTTTCCATGATGACAGGGCTATCAGGCTGCGGAAGAGGTGGCGGCAGCAGTAAATACAAGGTGTCATCAGGCAAATCCTCAGATCTTGGGAGCCTAGAAAGGGATGGATGGGCAATATCTATACCTAGTGGTGCCTTCCATGAGGATAAGAATGTTACCGTGGCAAAGTCATCAGCAACTGGTGACAATCTAATTACTGCACCAATTGATATAAGTGTGGAGGGTATGGACCTGGTTCGCTTAGACCAGCCAGTAAAGATTACTATGAAGCTGGACAATGATAAGCTACCCGACGAGGATAGCTTTGACCGTACGGTCATGGCATATCGGAACGGTGATGAGTGGGAGCCAATAATCCCCGACCCTCTAATGTTGTCTGAGGGCTATCTGGAATTTGAAACCTGGCATTTCTCCTCCTACAGCGGCAAACTGATGGAAGAAGACGAACAAGTCAGGCTATATGCAGAAAAAATGGCTGTTGAAAATCTTACCAACGGTACCCCGCCTGAGAAATATAAGGAATCTCTTAAGTTTCTATGTGATGATTATCTTAATGAACTAGGAATTGAGCACGAAGCTACTAGAGAGCTTATATACCAGCATGTTTTAAAAGAGGGCCACGGTGACGATATTCGGAAAGTAGCCGAAACCGGTGATCTCTCTGACTTAAAGCTTGCTTGTGCACAGGCATTTGCCATGGCTACAGTTGAGGCTTGTGCTTCTAGTCCTCTAATTACAGAAATAATAACTGAGGCTACAGGAAGGCTGGGAACAATGTCAGAGGCTGTAAATGCGCTTGATGCAGGAGATTACAAAAGTGCTCTTGTGGCTTTTGCTGATATGGGAGCCAATATTTTTGGAGGTGCTGCGGGCGGTGCTGTAACAGCTATAAAATCCATAGGCGATTTGAGTAAGGCGGCGGTAGAGCAGGGAATTATGGAATGGAAGGATGCTGAGCTAGAGTATGCCTACAAGGCCTATGCGGGACTCGTAAAGAAAGATACTTACGGCTATAACCTAAATGCTGGTGACTGGGAGACCCTAACCATCCAGATGCGTGGTTATTACAACCGCTTATTAAGTGAAAAGAAGGAGGCCTACCGTAAGCTTTATGGTAAGGATAAGCTGAGCGACGAGGAAATAAGAATGCTTGAAGCACAGGTTGATTCGGAGCTTCGTAAGGGTTTTGATGAAAGGCTGTCAAAGGAGCAAGAAATATCCAAAAAGGCAGATGAGTACGAAATTATTATAGATCATTTTAAGGATCGTGAACTGCTTAAGCGTGGTTTGTTCGGCTACAGCTTTGATATGACAGTGGATAGTCGTTTAAACTCACTCTTTACAATTAGGAAGCTAATCATTGATCTTGTAGGTGGGGATCTTTCAGTCTTTGGCGGCGAGAAGGACCGGGAATTTAATATAAGTATGGCAGTATCTACATGGATATTGTCCAACAAGGATAGGCGCAAATTCTATGACTGGATGCATGAAAAGGGTTATTTGAAAAAAGAGATTGGAACAGGCGAGGGCTACTGGAAGCTTGTAAGAAGCTTTAATAATGATTTTAAGACCAGTGAAGCTGACGATAATTATGTAT
>JAQVQL010000273.1 GCA_028701595.1 Herbinix sp. | reverse complement strand
CGCCTACCTCCTAATTCAGACTATCTAATCACCCAGCTTACCTCTTAATATGGGCCCTTATAATCGCCGATATCCTTGACCTTCTTTATATTGTCATTATATTTATCAACATAAAGACTTCCTGCGTCATTTAAGGTGACTAATAACACCTCAGATATATCCTTAACACCATGCTTTTTCAACTGATTCATAAGCCATTTCTTATCCTTATTCATCTGCTTAAGATTTTGCTCAATCAGCTTACCGTCATATACAAGCTCTGTGCTAATACCTGTCGGCTTAACCTCAATATCCATATCCTTTGGAGTTAAGGGTAAATGCTCTGCTTTCTTAAGAACGGATAGATTTCCATTAGTCTCAAGTAAAGCATAATCTACCTCATTCATATCGAATATTCCTTGATTTCTAAGTAGCTCTAAAATATCAGAAACTCTATATTTCATTTTTCTTAATACATTATCCATGATTTTACCATTCATAATTACTATAACCGGTTCGCCCTCTATTACCTTTGAAGCATATCTCCATTTTAGAGAAATATACTGCATTAAATATGCCAATATAGCCCAGGATAGTAGACCAATAAAATGAGGCCATATCCTACTTGATAAATCAACTGTAGCCTCTGAGGCAATGGAACCGATTGTAATTCCTGAAATGTAATCAAAAAATGTCAATTGGCTTATTTGCTCTTTCCCTAATATTTTTGTAAAAATTAGTAAAGAAAAAAAGCTTATAAGCGCCCTAACAACTACTACCAGACCTTCATTCAAGGTAATCCCTCCAAATAGATACTTTCAACTATATTGTTGTATGTTTTAAGAAAATTATTCTATAAACAAAAAAAGACAAGGAGACGGGGTTGGTTACACAGCAATATGTGTCACCCACCGCGTCTACTTGTCAATCTCTTGTCACTCTGTCACTTTTAATAGCCTGAATGATCTTTATCCTGAGCAGCTCCAAAATATGAATATTTTGGTTTGAAGTCAAGATCAAACAATAAAGGACTCCTGTCTCTTCTCCATGAAACTCCATCCGAAACGCCCCAGAATGTTATTCCACTTACATTTGTTTTTGCTGACTTATTGGCTTCAATAATACTATTTACAAGATCATAATAATACTGACCCTGTGTTCTGAGATTTTCATCTGTGGGCTCTAGTACTTTCTGCCAGCTACCAAGGCTTACATCTATTTCGGTTATTTGTACATCCAAACCAGTTGCACTAAATGCTTCTAGGGTCTTCATATACTTAAAAATAGAATCCCCTGTATATAGGTGAGCCTGACATCCGATACCATCAATTAATGATCTACCATCCTCATCTTTCAAGGACTCTGCAAGCGCTACAACATGCTCGGTCTTAAACTGTTCATTATAGTCATTGTAGTATAGCTTTATATGCTCAGGTGCATATTTATCGGCATAGTAGAATGCATGCCATATATAGTCATCACCAATAATTGCTTTCCAAAGGCTATTTCTAAGAGTGCCATTATCCTCGACTGCTTCATTAACAACGTCGTAGGCATAAAACATATCAATATATCCACGCTCTTCCAATAGCTCAAAGTTCTGCTTTATGTAGCTTTCCATTCTTGCCAACATAGTATCTCTATCAACCAGTGGCTTTTTAGTATCAAAATCCTCATAGAATATCCATTGTGGCGTCTGACTATGCCATACAAGAGTATGACCTCTAACCTGCATATTATTCTCTTTCGCCCAATCCAACAGTTCAAAAGTTCTGTCTGGATAATTTACTATTAGGTCACCAGCAGCAACACTCTTAGTTTGATCTAGTATGGCTTCTGGCTTCATGTCGTTTTCCATAGTGACACTATTATAGTTATCAATTATATTATCTGCAAATGTCTTGATTACGAAACCATTTATGCAAGTTCCTGTGTTTTTTAACCCTCGAGCATCATATACACCTTTGATTCCACCTTCGATTAATGGAAGCTCTCCAACGACATATTCTTCAACTACCTCTTCAACCTCTACAATTTCTTCTTCTGTTTTCGAATCATTTATTTCATCAGTATTAACTTCATCTTTTTCATTTTCTTTAGAGAAATTCTCATCAGCTAAATCATTTTTTTCTACTTCATCAGAAGAAGTATCATCTACAACCTCTTCTATATTATTATCAACATCATTTGGTATTTCTTTTTCCTTTTTGGAACATCCCCCTATAACTATCAATAAAGATAGAATAGCTACAGTAAGTATTAATAACCTAAATCTACGTTTCATTTCTTCCTCCTTAAATTATATATTAGTCTATACCCTCTTCATAAATCGCTTAATATTAACATAAATCTTATTTTTGGTCAACATATATAAAAAACTAATGAACTTATACCGATTACTAATGCAATTTTTACTGTTTTCTAGAATCCACCAGCTCCGCCACCTCCCTATAGAATAAGGATATCAATATTAATATTGCTCCTTGTTTCGACTAACTATTGTCACGATATCCTAAGTCGTTAATGGGAGTTTCATTTTCATTGCCAAGAAATTTGTAGTATAATTCACCGGTGTCCTTATACTTTATTGCTAGGTTTTTTACTACATAGCAAAGTTTTCTTTCATTTATAGATTTATAAATTGCTTACAGAAATATTAGAATTTGGTTAATAAAGCAAGAAACTGACCGATAGTTCATAATTGTACATTGTTATTAAATAATACCGATGATAAAATAGTTATAAATTAACAATTCATTGTTGGGAGTGATAAATTCTTATGAATACTAAAACAAAGAAGTCTGAAGCAACTAAAATGCGGATAATTCAATCTGCACAAAAGCTATTTCAACAAAAGGGCTTTGAAGCCACCTCAGTAAGAGAAATTGTTGAGGGTGCAGGATGTGCAAAAGGTACATTCTATTTATACTTTGAAACTAAAATCGACTTACTTCTATACTTAACAAATTATTTTTTTGAAGAAATTAATGAACTAATTGCTAATGATTTGTCAACCATGAGTAATGACCCTTTTGCTCAAATTGATAATATATTTAATAAAATATGCTTGTATATAATAGAAACCGGTTTGAGTTTAAGACTATTTCATACCAATGAAATTCTTGGGATTTTAGAAGAGCAAAAAATCAATGATCATTTTATTAATAAGGTTGTCAGTAAGTTATCTTGGTTTCTGGACGAAGGTATCAAAAGAGATTTCTTTCGTCCTTTGGATAGCGAATTATATAGCAAAATCATATTTGGCTTTTCCCATCAGTTACTGGAATCAGTAATGATATATAAATACCCGGCTGACGTCAACGCCGTGTCGAAAGAATTATCTATAATTATTCGAAAAATATTAGAAAAATGATTGGAGTGCATAGTATGTCTTTTATAAAATTTGATCACGTAACTAAGGATTATGATATGGGAGCATTAAAATACAGAGCTGCCAATGATATTAGCTTTGATATAGAAAAAGGCGAATTTGTAATTGTACTAGGTCCAAGCGGTGCAGGTAAAAGTACTTTACTTAATCTTCTTGGTGGACTTGATTATGTTACTGAGGGTTCTATATTAATAGATGGAGACGATATTACTAGGTACAATGAAAATGACCTGACCGCATATCGTAAGGATTCTATTGGCTTTGTATTTCAGTTTTATAATCTTATTCCAGTCCTTACAGCATATGAGAATGTTTCTCTTATTAAGGCTATCAAAAAG
>JAQVQL010000272.1 GCA_028701595.1 Herbinix sp. | reverse complement strand
GTGTCTTACTCGTGTCTTGTTTTTAATCCTTGATAATGTAGCCAACACCACGGACAGTTGAAATTAAATGTATATCATATTTCTCATCGATTTTCTGTCTTAAATATCTTATATAAACATCCACCACATTGGTATCACCAAAATACTCATAATCCCATACATGATTAAGTAGTTGCTCCCTGCTAAGAACATTGTTTTTATTGCGAATCATATATTCTAACAATTCATATTCTTTCTTAGTAAGAGTGAGCTCATCTTCCTTGTAGAAAGCACTTCTGCTTGCCAAATTTAGCTTTAGGTCTCCTATCTCTAGGTTATCAAGCTTAGGCTCCTTCACATTTTTCTTTCTATTTAATGCAACTCGTATTCTAGCCAATAATTCCTCAATGGCAAATGGCTTAGTCATATAATCATCTGCTCCGGTATCTAATCCTGCCACCTTATCAGATACATCATCCTTGGCTGTAAGCATTATAATGGGAACCTGAGATTCTAAGCGAATTCTACGGCATACTTCGATACCGTTTATTCCAGGAAGCATAATATCCAGAATAACTAAGTCAACCTCCTCATTTTGGGCTTTCTCCAATCCCTGCCTGCCCTCACTTGCTATCAGCACATCATATCCCTCATGCTTTAGTTCCAGTTCTAAAAACCTTGCTATCTTTAATTCATCCTCAACAATTAAAATCCTCGCCAATTCGTTTCCCTCCCTTAAAAGACACGGGGGCGTTTCCCCTGTTTTGCCAAAAGACAGGTGGATATTTCCCCTTCCAAAAGCCATGGGGATGCTCCCCATTTTTTCAAAAAGCTTTGTATTAAACTATTGTATCTTTGGATAGATATTTTTTCAACACATCTATATTAAAATTCCATTAGAATTACAAAAGGAAGGCCAAGATAAGGGATTTAACCCTTTTCCAAGCCTTCCTAGGTTGTTAATGTAAGCTGATTAATTTAATTGTCTGCAACTTTTTCAAAATTCAGCTTGTTGTATTTTTAGTCGCTAGGCTGAGACGATTTACATAGCATTTACTGTAGACTTAACGGCTTTCACTACATTATTTACTGTAAATCCAAATTTCTCAAAGAGAATATTAGCAGGGGCTGATGCACCAAAGCTATTCATGGCAACTATCGCTCCATCTAATCCTACGTATTTATCCCATCCGAAACGAGATAATGCTTCTACTGCTACTCTAGCTCTAACACTCTTAGGAAGAATGCTTTCCTTATATTCGTCAGATTGCTCTTCAAATACATCCATAGATGGCATGCTAACTACTCTTACATCGATGCCCTCTTTTAACAACTCTTCCTGAGCTCCTATTCCAAGCTGTACCTCTGACCCTGTTCCTATAATGATTGCATCCGGAAGGTCCTTCTTAGAATCGGAAACTACATAAGCTCCCTTTAATGCCTCCTTAGAGGACCCCTTAAGCTGCGGCAGGTTCTGACGAGACAGAACAAGAGCGGTTGGTGTAGTGTTAGAGGTAATTGCATAATACCATGCTGCAATACATTCAGTCGCATCTGCAGGACGATATACTGTGAAGTTTGGCATTGCACGAAGCATTGCTAACTGTTCAATAGGCTCATGAGTAGGACCATCTTCACCTACACCTATGCTGTCATGGGTTAATACATATGTTACAGGTATGCCCATAAGCGCAGCTAATCTAGCCATAGGCTTTATATAATCACTGAATACAAAGAATGTTGATACGTAAGGTCTTAATCCACCATGAAGCGCTATTCCGTTACCGATTCCTGCCATGGCCAACTCTCTAACACCAAAATGCAGATTGCGTCCGCCGTAATTATCCTTTGAAAAAGAGCCCTCATCCTTCATAAATGTCTTTGTCGAAGGTGAAAGGTCTGCGCTTCCTCCAATAAAGTTAGGAAGATAATTTTTGATTCTATTAATAGTCTGACCTGATAAATTTCTTGTAGCTTCAGGTTTATCATTATATGCCCAAAATGCTTCGTCATTTATCAAAGGCTTTGCAGAATTAGCATCATGGTACTGATCCCATAATTTCTTCATGTCTGGATTTGCTTTGCAGTAGCTATCAAAAAGCTTATTCCATTCTTCTTCAACCAAGGCATTGTTCTTTGCTATTGCCTTATAATTCTCATATATCTCTTCGGGAACTTCGAAAGCAGTCTCACTGCACCAGCCAAGCTTCTCTCTTAAAGATTTAACATTCTCTACTCCCAAAGGTTCTCCATGTGCACTTGCCATGCCTTCCTTAGGACTACCAAAACCAATCTTAGTCTTAACAGTAATCATTGATGGTCTTGTTAAGTCTGCCTTAGCAGCCTCAATAGCAGCACCTATTTCCTCAAGATTATTGCCATCCTCAACTACAAGTGTCTGAAAACCATATGCCTCAAATCTTTTCTTAACATCCTCAATAAAGGCGATATCGGTATCTCCTTCTATGGAGATTTTATTGGAATCATAAAAAACAATTAATTTGCCTAATCCTAATGTTCCAGCCAGTGACATCGCTTCTGATGTAATGCCCTCCATCATACAGCCGTCTCCACCAAGAACATAGGTGTAATGATCGACGATAGGATAGCCTTCTTTGTTGAACTTAACGGCTAGATGGGCTTCTGACATGGCCATACCTACTGCCATTGCCATACCTGCACCAAGGGGACCGGTTGTGGCTTCAACTCCTATAGTATGTCCATACTCGGGATGCCCTGGAGTTAAAGAACCGTCCTGTCTAAATTGTGATAAATCTTCTGATGTAAGACCATATCCGAATAAATGTAATAGTGAATATAACAGCATGGATCCATGACCTCCGGATAAGACAAACCTGTCTCTGTTGGCCCACTGCGGATTTGCTGGATTATGCTTCATATGCTTTGCCCATAGCTCGTAGGCCATCGCTGCTGCTCCAAGTGGAAGACCAGGATGTCCTGAATTTGCTTTTTGTACGCCATCTGCAGATAAAACTCTGATAGCATTTACTGACATTGTGTCAATGTTGCTCATTATATTTCCTCCTTTAAACTATATTGTTCTTTTTAGTTTTGTATAAATGCACAGATTAGGAGATCAAAGACTGTGTCTTAGTCTAATCTGCTACTCGTGTATATTGTAACGCATATAATACTAAATATACAATAAAATGGGTTTCCTGGCAACTGTCAATTGATTATTGTTTAACTTTTTTGTTAGCTAGTTTGTTAGCTTATGTACTTCTCCTGTGACGCATATAAAAGAATGACAATACCCGGAACCAATAGTAGCTGAATAATAAGGCCAGGTATGCCTGTTATCGCTGAACCTAGCACTGTAAAAGGAGCCGGAACCTTCATAGCAAAAAATCTTACCATCACAAACAGAACAAGAGCATTAACGATTCTTCCCATTATCATTGATAAAATTAGGCTAATAAATATTCGTGGTGTCCTCTTCATCTTTCTTTTAAATATCTTTTGTAACAAATACATACATAAACCTGCAAATAGGCCATAGGCTGCCAGTTCAAAAGCCATGATTAAATTATAAGGGAAAATAGGTGCTCCAAATAATGAATTAATCAGAGGTGTAAGAAATCCTATAATCACCCCATAATAAGCACCAAGATAAATACCTGCAATAAATACACTAATATGGATAGGCAATGATACCATACCTATTTCAGGGGTTCCAAACATATGAAACAATCTTGGAATAATAATTCC
>JAQVQL010000271.1 GCA_028701595.1 Herbinix sp. | reverse complement strand
CCTCCTGATATTGAAATCAAAGCAACTGTATCACCTTTTTTCAAAGCTTTTGGCTTTATTAGTTCCTTCATGCCCTACTCCTTTTTGTTACTTATACATTCTATTGATAATGCAATCGTCTTTATCACATTATCATAAGTATTTAACTCCTTAATTTGATCATATGTAAACCAACCTATTCCATCCACTTCATTTTCTTGTGGTAGTAAATCTTCATGAATTGCTTGGCAAAGATATATAAAATCGATATGATTATGCGTTCCATTTCCCTCTATATCTTCATGCAAAGCAACAAATGGTGTCGCAAGTTGTCTACAGTATTTACTTTTTAAAGAAAGCTCCTTTCTATTATGGATAAGCTTAGCCTTAATACCTGTTTCCTCAAGTATCTCGCGTAATACTGCATCATCCGGTAACTCATTTTCTTCAACATGTCCCCCGGGTGGTAACCACACTTGCAGCTTATTGTGATGTATCATTAATATTTCACTTTTAGAATTAAACACAATTCCTGTTGCGGTAAAATGATTCTTAATCATTTTTATTTTCTCCCTTTATTGGTGTTCCGATTTTTTTATCCAATCTCCACTGAGGTATATTTCCATCATCGCCCCAATACTCATCGAAACGAGATACTTTATTATCTCAATTCTTTCCACATCGCTGCATCAATCACCGGGATATTCACAATTTGCAATGATAAACTCATCAACAGAAAAGCTTTCATTAGTATTATGCAGGTTGATTACGTCAATAGAGTCTCAAGCCGTTTTACTCGTTCAAATGCTTTACGCAAAAACTCTTCTGCTGATAAATTAAGATAATCCCAATTCATAAGCTCTAATGCTATCGCTCCTTTATAAGCGGTGTCAGCAATTTTACTCATCGTTGTAGTCCAATCGATCCTACCATCAAATGGCAGCTGGTGTTGGCCACGGCTTCCGCCATTATCATGTAGATGAATTGCCATCAGCCTTGATCCGTACATAGCTAATAAATCATTGTCCTGGTTGTAGTTAATATGATGACAACAATCATAACAGAATCCGATATGCGGTGAATCAACCAGTTCCAATATATTTGACAAATTAGAAAAGTTTCGTAAGTTCTCTAGCGCAATTTTGACACCAAGCTGTTCAGCTTTCTCGGCAATTCTATTGATTCTATCAAGCCCCAATGTATTATATGGATAGTCATCGCTTGGCAGATGTAGCACCATTGTAGGAATCTCAAATTCGGCACAATCAGCAACACATTGCAGATAGCCATCTACTGCGGCTTCACCATCCAGATTGTCAAGCTAGAGATTGTCTTGGTTATGGATTGGAGAATGGATATTCTCTATAAAAAGACCTGCTTCTCTCGCAAGCTGAGGTCCTTTACGATAATCATTTCGACCAAAGTGCTCACTCCACCATAATAATACTCCTTCAAATCCAGCTTCTTTTATTAACTGATATCGTTCCTTTATTGGTAATTCATATCCAAACCAATCATATATGGCAAACATAGGATACTTCCTTTCTTATTATTCCTTATTTATAGCTATTCGCTTGCTTGCAACATAGCAACTTACAATGCGTTCAGAAAAATGAGCAATCATTGAGATAAGAATAAATCCTGTTTGTTGATACACATAACCAATCCCCAAGGAAAAGACAAAGGATGCCAAAACATCAATAAACACATCCTTACTAAATGTTTTTTTGGATAAAACTGTTTGCATTCCTATCGCCAGGCACCAAATCAACGCAGTAGCTATAACTGTATAGAGCGTTAAGTATAAAACACCGAGTAGCTTTAATATTCCGTATACAAATGACTGCATCATCAATCTTTGGGGTATTTCCATTAGCATTCCGTCTATACCCCATAGGAGCAGATCTTTGCCTTTCCTGCTCTTTGTAGTTTTCTTAAATGCTACAATAACTATGGTAATAAGCACTGTCAAAAAAGCAGTAAAATATACTTTAATATCGTGTATTCCACTCGCCTGAAAAGGGTAAATCCCCATCGTTGTCGATATTAATAGAATAGGGATGATACTTGCCAGTGCTGTATCCAAATATGATAACCACGATATTTTTACCTTTTGCGTCAGTGTCACGATAACAAGGCACAATCCAAACCAAATGCCTGACAGGAGAAAGCCGAGAGCTACGCATAATATAAAAAATAATAGATCCAAAATTATCCTCCCTATATAATTCTAGTAGTATCTATAACAAGGCAGAATGGGCACCTTCGATAATTGATTTCATTTGACATAAGCAAAAAGGGTGTCCGGAAACATTAACGCTACCTGGATTTAGTTTTCCTGCGGACTTAAATAAGTTTCTCCATAAAGCATACCTCAAAAGGCAAATGATTAAATGTTTTTCTCATTGTTTCAGAAAAATCATTTTTCATATACCACTTCTTTAAAATTGCGTTATCATTAATTATACCAATACATACCTTTTTTCCACCTATACTTCTTACGGTATCAAAAACTAATTTTATTAGTTGTTCCCCATATCCATGATGTCTGTGTGTAGGAATGACACATAATTTTTCTAAATAGTAAATATCATCATTTGCTTTTTCGATTGCAACAAAAGCGATTAGCTCACCCTCATAATAACCACCATACATCTTTACTCCATTTTCCTTCATTTTTACCAATGCCTCACTATCAATAAAGGCTGGATTTGTCGGAGCACTCTGTCTTGTTAGGTTAAACTCTTCAGCTACAGTTATAAATGAATTCCTTATTACCCTCGCACAATCTTCAAATTCTTCATCAGTAGTAATCTCTTTGATTTTAAAATCCATATACACCACATCCTTTCTATATTATTTATCACGATTCACTAAACTCCGGAGATAAATAATATTGTTATCTTGATATTCTAAATTATTGTCGAATTCTAGTTCATTTATTTGGAGATATTTTTCTTTCTCGTTTGGTATAATTTCCACTTTCATTCTCCTTTTTCAGTTACTTATGAATAATGATGAAGTAAATTTACTTTACTCATAATCTCCTTTCATATGTAGTGATGAGCTGATAATATTATCCTTATTCCTGTGTGCAAACAATTCTATTTGTCCTGTTGTCAAATTGTAAAGAACCGACCATTGAAGCTTGTCAATGTTTTCATCTTTTATACCTATCTTAGCCAGCAGTGTAATCGCTTGCTGTTTATTCAATACATAATCATTACCAACAATCTCTTCTTCAACTGCATTGTAACGTTCAAATTCTGTATATCCCTCACCAATATTGACCCCATTATAAGCAATGAAATTTGAAGCAATCTGGTAATCCTCATTGGTCTCTACAACACGTATATCACCATCATAATACTCGATGATTGCTGATCTTCCTGCAGCATCTGCAATCAGGTAATGGCAGTAGATCTCGCCAGAGAAATAAATATTGTAATTTCTCAACAACTGTATTGCTTCTTCAACCGATGCCGCATAGTCGAGAATAAGCCTGATCGCTGTCGTCGTATTCAAAGTAACTTTATCCGAATCGTAAGGAGCATCAGCTTCTGGAACGGCAAGTAAAGCAATACCTAGACCTTTTTCATTCATTCCATCAAAAGGAAGATACGGTGCAGCCAAAGCAAGAAAACTATCAATACTCATTCCCTTTGGAAGATTTTTCTCACCATACCCGGCAAAACTTAAGTTAACGGTTGAAACAGATTTGTATCCATTATCGGGAGCG
>JAQVQL010000270.1 GCA_028701595.1 Herbinix sp. | reverse complement strand
GTGCTCTTCCGATCTGAGAGCCTGCACCTTGACAGCAACAAAAGATACTGTGAAAACGAGGTAGCGAATACTGTTGTTCAATTCTATGCAGAACAGGCTGAAGCAGTGGGAATAGAGGTTGTTTTTAACCTTCAAATTCCACAGCAAATCTCAATTTCCGAGCCTGATCTTTGCATATTGATTGGAAATCTTCTGGAAAATGCCGTAAATGCTTGCAAAAAGAATTTGGATAAAAGCCCTGTAATTCGCATGAACACTAAGCTGATGGGCTCTCGAAGCTTTATCGTAACGTTAGATAACTATCCTTCACAGCAGCCAAAGGAAAAAAATGGGAGACTTCTGTCTTCAAGCAGAAACAATATTGGAATTGGTACAGAATCCATTCGCAGCATTGCGAACCATTATAGTGGGCAAGTTAAATTCGAGTGGAAGAACAACACCTTTTATTCTGCTGTTATCTTAACAATATAATCGATTTCGCAATAAAAATACAATTCGGTCTCCATATTTCTAAAGAGACCGATTTGTTTTCCGTATTCAGTTTGCGTTTCTTATTTTGTCCCTATGGGACTGTGCCTTTTGCATGAACTTTTTAATTTATGTCCGTCTCTTATCCGTTTTTACAATAAATTCGATTATTTCATTCTACTACGATATCAAGCTTGTTCTTTACCTTCTGTGTAAAATCTGTTATAGCCTGCTCTCTTGTTTTATTGCCTAATGTATACTCACGTACTTGTTCACGAAAATAGTAGTTAATTGATTCGTCGTACTGAGTTATATTCTTTCCATTTGCGAGCTTTACCGCTTTGTCAAATACATCAAACATATTCTGGTAACCGAGGAAGTCGAGTTTGCCGACAGTCTTCTTCATAACAGTACCGGATGTTACAGCCTCAAATACTCCATTATTGCCATCAAAAGTACCATTTGCCCAGCTATACTGTAGACCAGTTTCGGAGCTGTCAAGGGTAATCCATTTAATAATGTCGCCTATAACCTCTTTATGTTCCGAATTCTTATTTACAAAAATCCAAGAACCACCCCAGAAAAAGCCTACCGGAGGCTCGCATACAGCCCAATCACCATAAGTTCCTTCGCCAATCTTATTACCACCACAGTTATTTTTCAATACATAGTTTACTAGCCATGAAGGTCCAAAGAATCCGAAAATCTGCTTCTCACCGTTACCCTTCATATCGGCGTACCATTCATCTGTCCAATCCTGTGTATCATTGCTATATCCCCTGTCTTTGAGTTCTTTCGCATAGTCAAGAAATGCCTCACGCTTAGGATCTATATAAAGTTTGCCATTAAGGACCCATGGCATATCAGAGCTATTTTCTATAGAGTGCCAAATATCACCATCACCAGATACGATACCATATCCCATAGCTTTTAAATCAGCTGCTGCTTCGAAAAATTTATCCCAGCCCGGACCAATTTTATCTTTGATTGATTCTGGTTCGTCAGTTCCCCAAACAGACTTTGCAATGGAACGACGATATATGAAAGCACCACCGGTTCCCCGATAACCGAGACCAACAATTTTACCCTCCGAATTTGTACCCATATCAATGACATATTGGGCGATATCAGCTTCTTTAACTAGCTTATCAACGTCGATTCCAGTATCTTTATAAGGTGCTGCGTACTTAGCTGCATTGCCTTTAGAGTATTTCATCACATTAGAACTTTCAATACAGTAAATATCAGGTGTATCTACACCACCTTTAGCAAGAAACTCATCAAGAATAGCATGAAAGTCACCATCTATTGTAGCGAAAGTGAACATCTTGATTTCATAAGGGAAGTCAGGATGAAGCTCTTTATACTTCATAACCATATTAGGTAATTCATCTGTCGCACTAAAAACATTGATTACTTTATCAGTAGGAGCATCCGTTACCGTTGCTACATTATTATTTGTATCATCTGCAGATTTTGTTGGAGCAATACTTGGGCTATTTGTGGTGTCTATCACTGTGCTACATCCTGTTAATATCATTGATATTAGGAGCAGGCAAGTTATAAATATCCTGGCTAATCGTTTCATAATTGACCCTCTCCAATCCTTTCACCCAGCTTTACCATTGTTTCAGTTCCATTTGCCGAATTATTTCGAATGTCTTCGTCAATAACTGCTCTGTCCTTCTCTAGTAGAATAATTATTGAAGATCCCCCAAACTCGAATCTCCCTTTCTCTTCACCCCGCTGTACAATCGCATCTTCATGATAATTCACAATCTTACCGACCAGCATGGCTCCGATTTCCATGACTAGTATTCTGCCGAAATTTTCAGTATCCATTACAGAAAATTCTCTTGTATTTTCTTTATATACGGGAAGCACTTGGTTCGCTATTGGATTTACGGTGTGAAAGACACCTTTTATATGATAGTTCTTTGATTTTCTTCCATTATCTATATAACAATATCTATGATAATCATCTACTGATAAACGAAACAGTAAAAGTACACCACCTTCATAATAATCAGCAAGTTTTTTATTCTTAAGTAAACTATGTAAAGTATACTGTGTATTCTTAATTATAAAATGTGAGTCCTTAGTAATGGAATATACAGATAATTTGCTATCACAGGGTGCTATAAGATGGTCCGGCTGATGATCAACGGTACGTTGCCCCTCTTTAATCCTTCTTGTAAAAAAATCATTATACGATAAGAAAGAACGCTCCTCATATTCTGCCATATTAATATTATTCCTTTTGATAAATGGGGGTATTAGACCTCTTGAACAGGAACTACTTAATATAACTCCTGAAACACTTGAAACCCATGGCTTTACAAGCTGCTTTAACAATATTCTTCCGAGTTTATTCTTATAAAGGATTTTCAATATCCTATCTTGCGCTTCATTTTGTTTGATTATATTGCCACTTCGATCTACACATTGCATCTGGCATATCCCCTATTCACTTATTTCTTCTAACAGTGCCTTCTCTTTTACAATTCCATGTCTAATATGATAATCCGAATATAACAGAATGGCTGACACTGCAATAGCTACGACTATTACTAAAAGACAAAGCTGTTTATTCGATGGTTTTCTAAGTTTAAAATTAAGGACGAACAATGTAGCTACAACAAAAAGCATGGTCAGTAAAATCCATTTAAACATAAATGCTGAAGTAACAAAACTCAGAAGAAATACAAATGGCAGTATTATCGTTATCGACGTAATGGGAAGTCCGTGATAATATTTGTTGGCACCATCTTCCTTACGCTGACGATTTGTTTCAAGGACATTAAAAAATCCAAGCCTGATGACGGAACATACACAGTAATATGCAATAACAATTCCACCCAAAATCCCTCGTACCCCTAAAATATAGCAAAGCAGTGCAGGAAAAACTCCAAAGCAAATCACATCGCATAACGAATCTATCTGCACACCAAACAGCTTTTGATCATCGGAGCGACCTTTCTTAGTCCTGGCAATTTTACCATCAAACATATCACAAAGCCCCGATATTGCAAGACAAACAATTGCAGTTCGAAACCTTCCATCAATTGCCTGTGTCATGCCAAACACCGAAATTAATAGACTGATATATGTAAGTATTACCGTGTAATCATAAAATCCTATCATTCTCTTTTCCCCTCCCCATATTCTTTCTCCCTATTGTAAATAACGCTACTACCGTGAAAAATGCACTGATAATCAGCTCCGTGTAATAGCTAAGGCCTCTGCTTAC
>JAQVQL010000269.1 GCA_028701595.1 Herbinix sp. | reverse complement strand
AGATAAATGATATTGTTATCCGGGTCATAGAAACTCATATTTCGCACACCCCACGGACGTGTTTGTGGTTCATCAATTATTTCCATACCGGCTTGCAATAGTTTTTTATACTCAGCATCTACATCCTGAACTGTAAAAGCAATACAGATGTTTTGATTTAGGTTATTCTTTTCAGTACCATCATTATAAATTGTAAGCATTGTTTCTTCAGCAATAATTGTTTGGTGCACATTATCATTACTTCCATTATCTACACCTATAAATTCTTTATAAAAAGTTGCTAGTTTTACAACATCGTTCGTAAGTAATCCAACTTCACCTAGTTTTATAGTAACTCCCCTTTCGAGATATGTTCCTGCTACTTCTCATTTTATCCTTATCGTAATCTTCCCTAACAATGCCTACCAACTTATAGAATAATTGACCCCATGTTTCATTAACAGTTTCATAATACCCTTGAATATTTATGTTCCCGCTCATATATAATTCCTTTCATACTCCTCCCATATCTCAATGAAAATCTTACTTCTTTCTTCGTATGATGGATTCAACTCTTTTATTAATTGATCATATTTAATCGCTGCTGCATATATTTTACATGCAATCATATTAAATATCTCATCACCACCCGAGTATGGACATCCGGATTCTATTACATTCATATAATTCAGCGCTTCATGGCTACCATATCTGTGAAAATTATCACCCAAACTATCATCTCTGTCAATCATTTGAGCTACAAGAGTTTCGTTTATCTGCATGTTAGCCAGGTGATCTGCTATAAGATAATCTCCTCGTAATAGCTTTGCTAAGGCTTGTATTTCTACAAACCAAAAGGAATCAGCCTTTTGCAGGTCCCATCGTTTCCAATACTTGCCTTCATCCTTTACCTCATCTTCTTTTTCTTGCAAAATATTATGTATAGGAGCTGTACTGTCCTCTGTAATATAGAAGCCAATATCAAAACGTATTCCGCTCTTCAATATGACCCTAAACATTTGAAATGCCTTATCACCATCTGAAAATGCTAGTCCAAGGTAGTTGTCTCTCGACAATCCTATTCTTTGAGGATTACTAAGATATCCATGTCCATTTCCTAGATCATCAGGATGTAATGTCACATGAATTCCGACATCAATATCACTCAAAACATCATGATAGCATTTATCAATACTACTTCTAATTTTTTGACTTTCATCGGCAGAGAATATATCAATATCCCTTATTTGAACCTTATTAACCTCAGGTAACGTAAATAATCTCTTTAGCAAGACTGTAAGCTCACGTTCCATTGTTTTTTTATTTATATCCAGCACTCAACCAACTCCTTAATTGATAATCTATATTTAACCCTATCATATCTTTATGATCTCTTATTGTTAATCTTTTAGTTGTTATATATATTTGTTCTTATATTCAATTAAATAATAAATAATATATGGACTAGGGGTATTGACCCCTAGTTCTTATTCTTTTCATAAACACCTCTTTTTATATCCTATTTTACTAGCAACTTAAGACTCTTTTTAAATCTACTTCAAGAAATTTTCCCTTTGCTTTAGCAATAAGCTTGCCATTTTTCGCATCCCTTATTTCTGATACTACATCAATTCTTCTGGCATCATGATTATCAATTTCAGCCTCACATATTAGCATATGTCCCTCTAGACCAGGGCTTATATATTCGATAGACATAGATGTTGTTACTGTTATAACACCCAATTTTTTTACAGCATAAAACATTGCTTCATCAAAAAGCATACCTATTAATCCACCATGCATCAATCCAGGATATCCACAATGATTAGCGCTAACCTCAAACTCAATATGAGATTTGTTTTCAATATAAGTAATATTAAGATGTAATCCTATGGGATTGTCTTTTCCGCAACCAAAACAGTTATCCAAGCTTATAGTCTCCATCACTCTCTCCTATCCTTAATGTGTATAAGTTTCTCAACCATACGGGTGTTATTAGTGTTGCTCTAAGCCTCTAAAACAATAATTCTATCTGGTCCATATCCACTGCTTTCACCTGTGAAGCCCGAACTGTGATAATATGTTCATCTCCCTTAATATGCTCCCCCTTTACATATTGGATATCCTTTTGGAGACCAGATCCCACCAGGTTAAGTACATAGATATTGTCAAACCGATTATAAATTGATTCGCCACCCAGACCGGTTAGACATATCAACTGGGTGTTGTTCTTCTTCGCCACATCCATTAAGGGTTTTAGAAGGTGCGTCGCATTAGTCTGGGCAAATGGATTGTCCATTAATAAGACCTTTCCTTCCTCCCTTTCAAAGAACAGATCAGTATCCTCCCTACGCATATAGGAAAGCAGGCTTGACAATACTACAAAAGCGGATAAAAACCCCTCTCCACCGGAGTTTTTAGCTACCTGAGCCCAGGTTATAGGATATTCCCTTTGGGATTCTATCTTATACAGCTTAATACTTATATTTCTTATTCCTACTACAGTATCATATAGATTCCTGGTGGTAACAAATGCCCCTATCATTTCCTCTATGTTCTCATTTTGATCCAGTCGCTGGAGTCCACGTTTTGTAATCTCCTCCATAAAATCTTGTAGCCTTATCTTATAGACGCTCTCCTGCTCTTCCCATTCTGGAAGTATTACTCTAAGCATTTTAATAGAACGACCGCGGACTGTTATTGTTGAGTTTCTATCGATTTTACCGAGATTTTTGTGTATCTCTTCAATATAGTCCAGTATCATCTCCATTATCTTCTGCTTTTCTCTATCCACCAAGGCAATATCAACCTCCAGCTTCTCCAGTAAAGCCTCATAGGATCCCAATATGATTGTCAGTTGTTCAAGTACCCCCTGAGGCTCATTAGATAGGTTGGTCATAGTTTCTATTGGTTTACTAAAAAACTCTTCTTTGTATATTCCCTTACGAGATAAGCCTTCTAAGCATTTTCTTTGGTCTTCCTTTCTATCATCCTCAATTCTTAAGGAGTATCTATAATCCCTAACTAGTCTCCCTCGAAAATCCCTACAACAATTGCCTTAACTGTGCTTCTGATTGGTATTAATTTCTCCTCATTTCAAAACATAGAATATTGCATCTACTTTATAAACATTTTTAAAGAAAATACTCAATTGCTTCATAATTTATCACCGGTCTCAATAGTTGGATTCGTTTGATTTCTTCTTCATTAAAACCAGCTATACCATTCTGCAACAGATATACATTGTATCCTCTTTCTCTGGCACCATTATAAGTAAATAAGACACAATGTTCTGCAGCAAATCCACTAACTATAATACAATCTACTCCTTCAGTCTTTAATATCTCGTCAAGTTCTGTCTCCCAAAATGCATTGCTATGCTGTTTATGTACAATAATATCCTTATCAGATATAACTATTTCTTCAACGCACTCAAATTCAATTGTCCCAGGAGAACCAACTTCAATATCCTTTATAATGACTACTGGACTATTCTTTTTGCGAAAGTATTGACTGATTTCGTTTATATATTCTACTGATTTGTCAAATGATTCTTTACATTGTGTAGCCTCTCTACAACCCCTTTGCATATCCACTATTAATAATGCTACCTTCATTTAATTCCTCCTCTACATCTCTTTATTTATGTTCACTAGCTTTCTTCTTAAATTTTATATAATATATTTGGTTCAAATTTGCTTCTTCTACTAATTCAAAACCTACCTTTTCACATAATTTCATA
>JAQVQL010000268.1 GCA_028701595.1 Herbinix sp. | reverse complement strand
ATCTGGTTTCTGATATGGTTTTGTAGCTCCCTCCCTCAAAGAAGGAAATGAGTATTTCATATTCACTATTTGTTAGCTTTGAGATGATGTTAAGTACATAGATTAAGCTGTTTTGCTGGGTCTTAAGCCGGGTGAATTCTTCTATGATTGTATTAGCCACCCCTGGGCGTAGCATGAGCTTATTGGCATATACGGTACGGATGGAACCTAGTATCTGCGATATTGAATCTGTCTTTACGATATAATCCATAACTCCCGCACAATAGGCCTGAAAGATATATTCATCCTCTTCGTGTATGGTAAGTATTATTATTTTTACATTGGGATTAAATTGCTTAATTGTATTTGTAGCATCTATACCTGCAGTTCTTGTCTCCATCTGAACATCCATTAGTATGACATCTGGGTTCAATTCCTTGGTCTTTTGAACAGCTTCAATACCGGAGGTCGCCATACCAATAACCTCAATATCCGGTTCTCTTGACAATATCATTTGGAAATATTCCCGAATGTCTGCCATATCATCGACTATTAGGAGCTTTATTTTATCCATTCTTACCTCCAATCTGCTTGCTTCTTGGTAACAAGATTTCTACATTTGTATACTCGTCCTTCTTGCTCTTAATCCTCATATGACCATAATGTGCAGTAATTATTCGAAATACATAGGAAAGGCCGATGCCCCAATTATTCTGCTTTGATTTAGTTGAGAAATAGGGGTTAAAAATTTTACGAATCAGCTTCCTTGGAATTCCGATTCCGTTATCCTCAATGGATAAATATATCCAGTCCATACTTGAGTTTACTGTTATTTTTATATGAGCTATTTCACTATTCTTTGTGTAAATGGCATCTATTGCATTTGCAAGTAGATTTATAATAACCTGCTTAATATGATACATATCAAAGTTACTATATACTTCGGTATCCTCATATGTTTTTATCAACTGGATATTATCAGGTATGCTAATTTCGCTTAGAGCGGATTCAATAGCATCTATTAGGTTGTTATTGAAGGTGCTAAACTTAAGCTCCCGAATATTATTAAGTGCCTTAGTTATTGAATCCATATGATTGTTTGATATGGACATTATTTTTTCTAATGCCACCTTGCCTTGGGGTGTACCGTATAAGGACAATGCTTCCTCAGATAGTATCTTTACATTGAACATTATGTTCTTATTGGAATGCAAGACATCCTTTAGGTTGCTATTTAGTAAGGCTAGATTTTTCTTGATTCCTCTTTCCTTAAGCCAATTGAACATGCTGTCAGTCTTAAATTTGAAGGTAATATACAAAATGATTAGTAGAATGATAAATGACAGCATTGGTAGGACAGTAGCATAGTATCTAGGAACTATAACAGCCAGCTTGTATCGCCAAAAGCCATAATTGTACACATCATTAATGGAGGTCCGAAAGGCTCCTGTGAAAAATACTAAATAAAATATTGTATTCAGTAGGGTTATACTTATGGCCAAACCAAATAGTTGCTCAGAAAAGAATGAAATTTTATTTTTCAGTAGATTACGAATTAGTAATAATACTGGGTATAACATATAAAGTAATGCTAGTAACCCCATGATAATATCAATGATTGTAATAAAGCTAACCCATGTATCATAGCCCCCTTGGATTTTTAGCTTGTTACCAATCAAGTACATGTTAAATGCAATGTTAGGATGATAAAAAAAGAAATATAAAAATATATAGCCAGCAAATGCTGTATATTGCATGATGCTCTTAACTTGTTTTGAGATTTGGTTTTTCGTTAATACATTTTTGGTGAAGGTATTAGTAAAAATCATAATCGCTGTTAAATATGTGATTATACCAAGATTTCTTATTATTTGTAGTCTGGACAAGGATATTCTGAACAGCTTACTAAATAATAGAAACAGGTTATATTCAATTCCCCTATATACATAAGAGGAGGGCACAAGATAATTACTGCTTTTATATATTTCTGAAACAATAGTAAACATAGATAATGTCATACCAAATAGCATCATAATAAAAAGCAGGTTGTATTTATTTTTTATATTACGTATGGCTAAGAGTATTGAAAAAAAAGCCATTAATGTAATTGTAAGAGCCATAAACCCTCCCTGTGTAAAAGTACTAATTTTTATAGACTTCTCTACATATAAACATTATAACATAAAGCTAATTTTCTGTAAGGTGTATAAAATGTAGAACTATTGGATAATCGGTACCAGGTACGGTACCTGGTACCGATAAATACATTGTAAATTAATTACCAATATGTTACTATATATGTAACCTTAATGCCATTATTAATGGTTGATTACATACTTTCTGACAGATTACATAAACTGTATAATACAGGAATTGTCCTGTTTATATAATATCTTAAGAAGGGGGTTACGTAAATGAGTAACACAATGAAAGCTCTAGTTTATCGTGGACCTGAGAAGATTGGACTCGAAGATGTACCAATTCCCATCATAACCCAGCCAGATGATGCAATTGTTCGAGTTACCACATCGACAATATGTGGAACAGATATACATATTTGGCACGGTGGAATGCCTGAGGTTGAAGCCTCGCGTATTATTGGACATGAATTTGTCGGAGAGGTCGTAGAAGTAGGACCTAATGTACGCAACGCTAAGGTAGGAGATAGGGTGGCGGTATCATGTGTAACACAATGTGGAGAATGCTTCTATTGCGTTCGCGGAACTTATTCGCATTGCACAACAGGTAGCTGGATTTTCGGCTATATGATTGATGGCTGCCAGGCGGAATATGTAAGGGTTCCACATGCTAATTTTGGACTACATAAGATTCCTGGCAGTTTGACAGAAGAAGATGTGCTCTTCGTTGGGGATATCTTGTCAACAGGATATTTTGGAGCCGAAAATGCAAACATCAAGCCCGGAGATACCGTAGCGGTTATGGGATGCGGACCCGTTGGAATGTGTGCAATGACTGCTGCAAGATTATGGGGGCCTTCAAAGATAATAGCTGTTGATTTGAATGAAGACCGGTTGAATGTAGCATTAAAGCAGGGTATTGCAGATGTAGCTCTTAATCCCATGAAGGTTAATGTTGTTGAAGTAATCAGGGAGCTGACGGGTGGTCGTGGTGCAGATCAGACCATTGAAGCAGTTGGTGCTAAGCCAACCTACGAATTGGCACTGGAGGCTGTACGCCCCGGTGGAAATGTATCTATAATAGGAGTGTTTGAAAAGCCTCAGGAGCTAGCTATGAATAAGCTTTGGATTAAGAACATCAAAATCAGCATGGGATTAGTAAATGCTAACCGTATACCTGAATTAATTCGCTTAATTGAAAATGGTAAAATCAATACCAATTTCCTGATTACACATCGTGCACCTTTGAATGACATTGTTAAGGGCTATGATATTTTCGGTAACAAGAAGGACAACTGTATTAAATGGGTGGTTACACCATATCAAAGATAATATTGTTCCATTATAATTTACTGATAATATACTTAAATAAGGCATTATTATATACGGAAGATTGACTGTTAGATCTGGTCTTAAGCATAGATAGGTTATTATTGAAGAGAGCCATCAATATCCTTTTATATATGGGTACTGGATGGCTTTCTTTTTATTTCGGTATCACGCAATCCGGTACCAGGTACCGGAAAAATAGTAGTTGCTTTATATACGTTATTGTGGTAGTATGGTAAAGTGCTAATACGGTAAAATATAACTATGAGGAGAAT
>JAQVQL010000267.1 GCA_028701595.1 Herbinix sp. | reverse complement strand
GTGACGAGGTAGGCTGCGACATATGGGGTATGTTGACAAGCGTTAAGGAAGCTATCTATGAGCCGATGGGTGTATGGCTACCTAATAATATGATTAAGCCTGGTACATCACTTATGCTCAGGGTGTAGAGGTACCTGTTAATTATGAGGGTGCAATACCTGAGGGATTTGATATAATCGAATTGCCTCCATGTAAGATGATGGTCTTTCAAGGTCAGCCCTTTGATGATGAAAGCTTTGAGGATGCCATAGGAGAGCAATGGGAAGTGATGAAAAGCTATAATCCTGAGCTATATGGCTTTAGATGGGCTGATGAGGATGCTCCAAGATTTCAGCTTGAGCCTGTAGGTTACAGAGGATATATTGAAGCAAGACCGGTTAGACAGGTTAATATTTAGAGCTTTGAACTCAGATTAAAAACAGACTATAAGATTCACTAGTGTGAATATTCTAGCCTGTTTTTTTAGTACCACTTTTTAACTTCGGATGCTTACTGGATAACACAATAGACTTTGACATAATTTAGCCTATGGATTATTATATAATGTATAAACCTAGAAAAATGTGGAATATACAAAAGGAGTCTAGAATGTTTATTAGAAAGATGACAATTGCTGATTATACATGTGTTTATGATTTATGGTTGAATACACCAGGGATGGGTTTGAATGATTTAGATGATTCAAGACAGGGAATTGATAAATATTTACGACGGAATCCAGAAACATGTTTCGTAGCAGAAAAAGATAATATTATAATTGGTGTAATTTTATGTGGGAATGATGGAAGACGAGGATACATTCACCACACTGCAGTATCAGTAGTAGAACGCAAAAATGGAGTCGGAACAGCTTTAGTTGATGCTGCTGTGAATGCATTAAAAAATGAAGGAATCAATAAAGTAGCATTAGTTGTTTTTTCAAAGAATGAACTGGGGAATTCTTTTTGGGAAAAAAGAGGTTTTACAGTTAGAGAAGATTTAGTATATAGGAATAAGTCAATAAGTGAATTAACAAGAATTGATACATAAGGGAGATTCGCATATGAATCAGGATGATAGTTGGGCAAGTGAACAGATAGGTATAAACCATGTAGAAGCTGAAACAGATCCTGATAACAAGGCGTCACAAAGAGTTCTCGAGAAAATGGAACTTTGGGATGTTTATAATATTGATAAAATAAAAACAGGAAAAACTATGGTCAGAGGCAGTGAATTTCAAAAGGGTGACTATCACTTGGTAGTCCATGCTTGTATTTTTAATGCAAAGGGAGAAATGTTAATTCAACAAAGATAACCATTTAAAGAAGGTTGGCCAAATATGTGGGATATAACAGTTGGTGGAAGTGCAACCCAAGGAGATACTTCGCAGTCTGCTATCGAAAGAGAATTATTCGAAGAAATTGGTGTGAAAATTGATATGCAATCTGTTAGACCGCATTTTACAATAAATTTTGCTGTTGGTTTTGACGATGTTTATTTAATTGAGAAAGATATAGATATTAGAAATCTCAAATTACAATATGAAGAAGTGCAACAAGTAAAATGGGCAACTATTGATGAAATATTTCAAAAATTAGATGAAGGTGTCTTTATTCCATATTATAAAAGTCTAATTCAATTATTTTTTGATAGCAGAAATAAATATGGCTGTCAATACAAATAGAGATGAAATTATTATAATGAAAGGAGCCTAAATTATGCCGCTTGTTAAAATCGAAATAATAGAGGGAAAAACCGAAGCATATAAAACAGCTATCTTTGAGGGGATTCATGAAGCATTAGTGAAGGCATTTATGATACCTGATGATGATAGGATACAAAGATTATATGAAATAAGTAAGGAGAATTTTGATGTTTCATCAGAAGATTTTACTCTGATTGAGATAACAATTTTTGAAGGAAGAAGCATTGACGCTAAGAGACTGCTATATTCTAGTATTGTGGATAATTTGAGTCAAAACCCTGGAATTAGTAGTAAAAACATACTAATTGTTTTGCATGAAGTACCATTAGTCAATTGGGGTATATCTGGTGGAAGGCCAGCAAGTGAAGTTGACCTTGGATTTAAAGTAGATATTTAGAAAAATAACAGCCTTAATAGTAGAGGGGTTAGATGCAATCAACAAAACTCTAGTGCTTGATATTAAGCCTTACTATCCACAATATGACAAAATAGACAACGCATTTGTACCTGGATGGGTGAATCGTCTATCCCTTATCTGACAGTGAGATGGAACATTTGATTGAGCGGGTTTCCATCTAAACGGTATAATGGGTGCTGAAGGACCCAGATATGTATTTAAGAATGCTTAAATTAATCATCATTATAAGGAGAATATAAATGAATAATGGGTCAGTTGAGGAGAAGATAAGGGAGTTAGAAACACAAATGTGGGAAGCTTTTGCAAATGGCGAATCTAATAAATTTAGTAAATTAGTTTCAGATGATGCTATGATGATTTGTGGTGGTATTAGAGAGAGTGGATGTGAATATGCGAAGATAGTAGCTCATGTGAGACTAGATAGTTATGAGATAAGTGAGTTTTATATTAAATTAGTTAGTAATGAATCAGTAATGACAAATTATATTGTAAAAGTTATATGTCCTGATGCAAGTATATCTGGAACATTTAGGGTGTCTTCACTTTGGATACTGAACAAAGCTAAGTGGGAATTAGTGTTTAATCAAGATTCAAAATTATCTTAAGGCTCTGGGTAGTTATGCTGAAAATGCAGGATTTTCTGTTGCTTTTTGTGAGCAGGTAGATATATAAACACGAAGATGGAGTATTGCTACATTGTTTAGGTAAAATACAGAAGTGAGATTCACATTTGCTACATAAAGCGAACTTTAGATTATTTATATTGGGATTGTGAGGGAGGATATGAAAAATTATACTCAAGTTTATGTGAAAAATAGTTTTGAAGCGGCAGAAATGTATTGCAAAGCTTTTGGTGCAGAAATTACATTTGAAGTGAGAAATGATGATAAAACTGCGTATGAACACTGTGAGTTATTTGTAGATGGTGAAGGATTTTTAGCATTAGGTGAAGCAGCGAATCCTTGTGACATAGACATAGTTCACAAAATGAAATGGGAAACTATGACGTTTAATGTTTTTGAAATGGGAAGCGAAGAGGCGGTTTGTAATGCCTTTAATATTTTGAGTAATGGCGGTGTTATTATTAATCCCATTCAGGAACTTCCATGGAACAAATGTTGTGCGACTGTTATAGATAAATTTGGAGTGTGTTGGTGGATTGCTATTTGACAAAGCTAATGATCATTATCAGAAGTTATTTTACTTAATTAGGACTACGAAGTATAAGATGAGGTGCGAAATGGAACTTTGGGATGTCTATAATATTGAGAAAATAAAAACAGGAAAAACTATGGTTAGAGGCAGTGAATTTCAAAAGGGTGACTATCACTTGGTAGTTCATGCTTGTATTTTTAATACAAAGGGAGAAATGTTAATTCAACAAAGACAACCATTTAAAGAAGGTTGGCCAAATATGTGGGATATAACAGTTGGTGGAAGTGCAACCCAAGGAGATACTTCACAGACCGCTATCGAAAGAGAATTATTCGAAGAAATTGGTTTGGAAATTGATTTGCAATCTGTTAGGCCGCACTTTTCAATAAACTTTGATGTTGGTTTTGATGATGTTTACTTAATTGAGAAAGATTTAGATATTAGAAATCTCAAACTACAATATGAAGA
>JAQVQL010000266.1 GCA_028701595.1 Herbinix sp. | reverse complement strand
TATTCCCAATCGCTTACATGCTACTGAGCTTAATCCCGATAATGAAAAAGTCTCGCGGCTATGTAATTATGTCTACAGATACCGCCAGAACACTATAAGCTGCACAAGGATGACAAGATTCTAACCTCATGGAACAGCCTTATGATATCAGCCTATGCTAAGGCTGCTATTGTACTACAATCTAAGGAATATGCTGATATTGCTGAATGGGCAGTTGACTTCATCAATACAAGACTAATAGATGAAGATGGCAAACTTTATGTTCGCTATCGGGAGGGGGAAGCTGCGAATAATGGCAACCTAGATGATTATGCTTATCTTTGCCAAGCGCTTCTGTGCGTCTATGATGCAACCTTTGATATCCGATATCTGAAGCAAGCCATAGATATAGCAGACAAGATGCTCCTGGATTTCTGGGATGATATAAACGAAGGTTTCTTCCTAACTAGTAATGAATCAGAGGAACTAATCTATCGTCCAAAAGAGGTCTATGACGGTGCAACTCCTTCGGGCAACTCAGTAGCCGGTTATGTACTGCAAAAAATAGCCCATATAACTGCCAATCCCAAATACAAAGAACATGCCCATAAGCAGCTACGCTTTCTGGCGGGACAGGCCAAGAATTATCCTGCAGGCTATTGCTATGCTCAACTTGCATTTCTTACTGCATTATACCCTTCAAAGGAAATTATATGTGTAGTCAGTAACAAGGACGACAATATCACTACGGCAAAGACAGTTAAGCGAAATCCTCAGGAGAATCCTGAGTTAGAAGAACTAAAAGAATATATGGCGTCCCATTACAACCCGAATATGACCGTCGTCGTCAAAACAAAGCAAAATGAAGAGGAACTGCAAAAAATCGTAGATTATGTCAAGAATTATCAAACTATAGATAATAAAACCACTTATTACATCTGCGAAGACCATCATTGCCAAACACCAGTCACAAAGTTGTAAAAGCTCGAAAAAGCTCGGTACCAGGTACCGAGCTTTTATCCTCCATATAAAAATGAAAATGTTCCGCTCTTAGCACCCAATCCCTTCTCTAAGATGTTTGCTAGTGCTTTCATTTTATTAGTTATCTCTTCTTTCGACCATTCAAATATTCCGGGATCTAATAGGAATGTGAATACAGATAATGCTATTTCAGCATATTCCTTCGGGTATTCGCATTTAAAATCTCCCTCTTTGTTTCCTTGCTCTATAATTGAAGTTACTATAGGTGATAGCTCCATTAGAATTTTGGCTAGTGATTTTTGATGAATATATGCATTCTCCTGAGAATGAAGATATACATCAAGGTTCTTATCCACTACACCACTGCTATAACCTCTCAATAATAATCCCAGTTTGTCGGGAGGCTTATAATCGCTCTTTTCAACTAATATCCGGCAATCAGAAATAATTTTACTATATTGTCTGTCCACCAGTTCATCTATTATTTCTTCTTTAGACCGAAAATAATAGTATATACCACCTTTCGCTATCCCTGCTTTCCTTGCTATATCACTAACAGATGCTATACCTGCATTTCCTTCCTTAAGCAGCTCCTGCATTGCATTCAATATAAGTTCTCTTTTGTCCATCACATTCGCCTCCGAATTAACTCTTATGAAACACCTATCACATATCATTATCTCAAATTGTAGCTTATTCTTATATATCATACCACAAAAAGAAGTTATTGACCAGTGGTCAAATATGTGATATATTGTATTTGACCACTGGTCAAATACTTTAGGGGGGCCTCATAATGGCAAATGTGTTAATATTCTTAGGACTATTCATTGTATTTATTTTTTCTTTCCTTACTCTTTTCTTTAGAAGTGTATTTTCTGCTGTTAGATCTATTAGAGTTGATAATATCACCTTTAATCCTACTGATTTTAAGGGTAACGCTATAATATTAGTCGTCAGCTTTATCCTTTGTATATTATTTGCTGGGTATACGCAGATAACTGCAACTACTCCTTCTATCAAATCCAAAAAGCCTGCCTATTCCAACAGTATATCTGAGCTACGTAAGATAGAACTTAACGGTCGAAATGAATGGATAAGCATCCGGGGAAATGATAAAAGCAATCCCCTTCTTCTCTTCTTGGCTGGTGGGCCTGGGGGTTCACAGATGGCAGCAGTACGCCATACGCTCTCTAAGCTGGAGGCGCATTTTGTCATAGTAAATTGGGATCAGCCTGGCTCTGCCAAGTCTTATAAGGCAGGTAAGGATATCACTATACAGGACTATATTGATGATGGATATGAGTTGACTAGATACTTATGTAAGGAATTTGACCAAGAGAAGATATATCTCCTCGGTGAATCCTGGGGCAGTGCTTTAGGAATTTTCCTAGCTGATAAAGCCCCCGAATTATACCACTGCTTTATTGGCACGGGACAGATGGTAGCATTTTTAGAGACCGAGCGTCTTGATTATGAGCTGGCTATGGAAATTGCAGAGGAAAAGAATGATACTAAGAAGCTTAAAAAGCTAAAGGAAAATGGTCCTCCCCCTTATTATGGTAAGGATGTAACATGGAAAAGCTCAGAATATCTAATGTATCTTAGTGGATACATGATGAGAAACTCTAATATACCCAATAGTGGATATAATACATTTAGGGATTTACTCTCAGAAGAGTACGGGATAATTGATAAGGTTAATTATTTTAGAGGTATCATAAGCACCTTCAATCATGTGTATCCTCAGCTATATGAAACGGATTTACGAAACAATTATACCAAGCTTGATATTCCCATATATTTTTTTACAGGACGTCATGATATCAATGCTCCAACCTCCCTGGTAGAGGATTATTTTGAGTCACTTATCGCACCTTACAAAGAAATTGTATGGTTTGAGGCTTCAGGTCATAGCCCCTGGGCTAATGAGACTGATAGATTTATAGAGGAACTTCTAAGAGTAACTGATCAATTCGCCGATTAAAATAGCAGGTACCGTTTACATATTGTAAACTGTACCTGCTACCAATTTAGTTTAAATATCTCTTTAAGGTGTCTCTGACTGCTCCTTTACCTGCAATTAGTTCTAAGAACATTCCTTCAATCTTTTCCCCTAAGCCAACCTCATATAGGTTCACAGCGAAAATCTTATCATTGGATAGGATGGGCTTTAGTATACTTGTATCTAGTGAGGTGTCCCCAAGCTTAACATCCTTAACATATCCCATCAACTCATCCAGTAAAGGATCTGAACTAGGAGTAAAGGGATTACCCTCATCATCGATTCCCATCAGATATCTGCACCATCCTGCTATTGTCAAGGGAATAAAGGTGAGGTCTGTAGTCTTAAGAGTAGCGCTATCTCTATATGCCCTAATAGTCTCTCCGAAGCGAATCGGAATCTTTTGTGAGGTATCTGTTGCAATTCTTTGAGGAGCATCCGGCATAAAGGGATTAGGTAAACGAACCTCTAGTACAGCCTTTATGAAATCCATAGGGTCTATAACCCCGGGATTAACAACCACAGGCATGCCCTCATCATATCCAATCTTATTGATTAGCTTGACCAACTCAGCATCTCGCATCTCTTCCCAAATTGTAGTATAGGATAAAACACAACCGAAGATTGCCAGGGCTGTGTGAAGAGGGTTGAGGCATGTGCAGACCTTCATCTTCTCCACCTTGTCAACCGTCTCTCGATCTGTAAAAAGAAATCCTGCCTTTTCAAGTGGAGGCCTTCCATTTGGGAAGGTGTCCTCGATTAC
>JAQVQL010000265.1 GCA_028701595.1 Herbinix sp. | reverse complement strand
AGATGAGCATGATGTTATATGTATCGCTCAGGCAGATGCAATAGATGATGCCAATTATCTAGCTAATCTTATTAAGGAAGCTCTTCCTCATAAACAGATTGTTATTAAGTATGTAAGTCCCAGCATTGGTTCTCATTCAGGACCCGGAGCAATCGGATTATGTTATATGGGTGAGATAAGATAACTCATACAAAAACGGTCATGTCTCTTACGACATAACCGTTTTTTATTTATAGAGTTAAACTGGGGGCATTTTAAATGCGTTCGTTAATTACTTTACTTCAAACTCAACCTTGGTAAGATGCTCATCACTTAAGCAGTTACCTATATAGGCCTGGTACTTACCACTCTCAAGCTTCCACACATTATCATTCTCACAATAATATTCAAGCTTTGATACAGGAGTTGTAACCGTAACTGTCTTAGTCTCACCGGGCTGTAAGGTTACACGCATAAATCCTTTAAGAGCTCTAACCGGCCTATCAACAGAGGAATCCTCCTTGCCTACATACAATTGGATAACTTCGTCACCTGCTACTTTGCCTGTATTCGTTACCTCTACCTGGGCAGTGATAACATTATTATCTACCTTACAGCTCGCTCCCTTAATATCAAAGGTTGTATAGCTTAGACCAAATCCATATGGAGCATATGGAGCTACTTTATTCTTCTCGAGTCTAGCATATCCATGATAGTAATCATAGACAATTTCCTCTGCATCCCAATCAACTTCAGGTAAATCCTTTGCATCCTTAACGAGTACAAATGGTAGCTTACCTCCTGGATTGTTATCTCCAAATAAGGTTTCAGCAATTACTGAGCCACCTTCCATACCTGGATAATAAGCCATTAGAATGGAGGAAGCATTAGCCTCAAAATTATCAACAAGTATCATATTTCCGCCGATTAAAACTACTGCATTGTTCTTGTTCACCTTACCGACAGCATTGACTAAGTCTACCTCGTTCTGATGTATACCTAAGTCTCTTCTGTCTCCGCCTATACACTTTTCGAATATAATCGAATCCTCATTTGTCAAGAATTCACCCTCATCATCATTGTCATAGCCAACAACCATAATTACAGCATCTGCCTTCTTAGCCAAATCTGCAGCCTTCTCTATATCCTCACCTGAGTAATAGGTAACTTTGCTATCCTTTGCTACATCTACAATTCCCTGAAGAGGTGTTACAGTATAGTAAGGGAATACTCTACTAGAGCCATGATCACCGATATTCTCAACATTAGCTAATTTACCAAGTACAAGAATATTATCAAGCTTCTTACTTAGAGGTAATACGTCGTTCTCATTTTTAACTAAAGTCATAGCCTTAGCCGCTGCTTTCTTAGCGAGTGCAATATGCTTATCACAGCTTATTACAGAACGTTCATAGGTTTCAGGATCTTCGGCTTCTGCTGCGGCAAGAAGTGTTCTAACGATTCTTAGAGCCGCTTCATCAATAACAGATTCCTTAACTTTGTTTTCCTTAACGGCCTCTACTAGCTTGTCGCCATAATAGTTGGTATTACACATTTCAACATCAAGACCATTATTGGCAGCATCTACAGTACTCTTGGTGCCCCAGATAAAGTCACTGACTACAAATCCGTCAAAATCCCATTCGTCCTTTAATACATCACGAAGTAGATACTCATTTTCTCCTAAATGGGTTCCTTTATGTTTGTTATATGCACTCATAACTGAAGCCGCACCGGCATCAATACAATCCTTGAAATGACGCAGATATATTTCTCTTTCAGTTTTCCTAGAAGCGTCGACGCTTACCCTAAAACGTCCTTCCTCCATACTATTAAATGCATAATGCTTAACACATGCAACAACATTATGCTTCTGAACACCCTTTACTAAAGCTGAGCCCATGGCTCCTAAGTGATAGGTGTCTTCTCCATATACCTCCTGGCTTCTTCCCCAGCCCGGATTATAAGGAAGATTAACGCATACTCCACCAAAGTAATTCCCGCCAAATGCACGAATCTCTCTTGCAATTGCTTCACCTACTTCTTCCTCAAGCTCTGTATCAAAGGTAGCACCTCTTGCCATGGTTACAGGGAAGCAGGTTGCCCTATAGCATACAACTCCTCTGGGTCCATCGCAGAACTTAAGCTCAGGAACACCCAATCTCTCATTACCTCCAGCAGGATAAGGGAAAATATTATAATGATTATCTGGACCAGGATTATTGAACACATCACCTACATCTTCAAGTGAAATTCTACCACTCATCAGATAAACCTTTTCTTCAAGACTCATCTGCTCTACAATCTTCTTCGCCCTGTCAGTAAATTTCAGTCTGTACTCCTTAGAATTAAACATATATATATACCTCCTTATTCATTCATCACCTTTGCTGTTGACATCTTGTTTGCCTTTAATATTGTTGCAACCATAATAATTAGCATGAGGCCTTGAATTAGTTCTACTGTCTCTGAATTAGCATTTGATAGAACCAGACCACTTTGTAATATAGAAAATAACAAAGCACCTATTATGATCTTTACTATACTGCTCTTGCTTCCGCCGTTTACCGGAACACCGCCTACAAAGACAGCCAGCATGACCTGAAGCTCAAATCCTGAACCCATGTTAGGATCCACTCCTCCGATTCTTGAAATAGTAAGAATTGCGGCTAGGCCTGCAAAAGCACCTGCAATAACATAAGCCATCGTTTTTATCCACTTGGTTTTTAGTCCTACATAGTTACAGACTATTTCATTTTCGCCCATTGACCTAGCAGAAAAACCAAGCTTAGTGTATTGAAAAAGATAAATTGCTACTATCGTAGCGATTACAAAGATAAGGCCTTTAGCTCCCCATCTGTTGAATTTTAAAATTGAAGTATCCACAAATATTACGCTACCCTTACTTAGTACTAATACTAAGGAACGAAGGATTATAAGCTGCGCAAGAGTCGCCATAATTGAAGACACCTTAAATTTACTAACTAGCGTACCATTTACAAATCCTACTCCAGCTCCAATAAGGATGCAAAGAGGCAGTAATGTGACACTTCCAAGCTTAGCAGCTAATAACGCTCCTAAAGTAGCTGAGAAAGCAAGGTTTGATCCCGCAGACATATCAATAGAGCCTTGAGATATAACAAACAGCATGCCATAGCCGCCGATACACAGTGGTATCATTGTATCAATAATGGTCTTTATATTATGCATTCTGAAAAATGCTTTACCATTTAGAATCGAGAATATTATAAATAGTAGTATTAAAAATCCGAAGGGTAAAACATATTCCAGATTAATTTTTCTTTTCATCATAGCATCACCTCAATAATCTTTTCTTCAGTCAACCCTTCACTACGTTTGAACCTCTTCTCAATCTTGCTATTCTTGAATACATATACTGTATCAGATAGTCCAATCACTTCCGGAAGCTCGTCAGATATTAAGAGGATGGATACACCCTTTTTCTTAAGCTGCTTCATGATGTCATATATATAAGCCTTAACACCAACATCAACACCACGGGTAGGTGAATCAAGTATCAAGATATCCTTCTGCTGTAAGAGCCATCTTCCCAGATTAACCTTCTGACGATTACCGCCACTAAGAGATGCGAGTGGCACCTTCTCATTAACTGCAATCACCTTATAATCTTTGATTACCCTTTTGCCAACCTCAGTAATTTTTCCTGGTGATATGAATCCCAATGGTCCCTTTATCTCATCCAGCATTGATAAGGCTACATTATTTTCAATACTGT
>JAQVQL010000264.1 GCA_028701595.1 Herbinix sp. | reverse complement strand
ATAATCATTTCGACCAAAGTGCTCACTCCACCATAATAATACTCCTTCAAATCCAGCTTCTTTTATTAACTGATATCGTTCCTTTATTGGTAATTCATATCCAAACCAATCATATATGGCAAACATACGATACTTCCTTTCTTATTAATCCGTTATCTTATTACTTTATCACTATATGGTACACATTGTTTAAATTACCCTCTTCATCAACAACAGTATTAGTAAATCTACCACCATTTTTCTCGATCACTTTAATTGACCCAATATTATTTTCCCTACATACAATATAAACATCGATAATATTAAATTCTTGTACCTTTGATAAAATCTGACGCAGTAATTCTGTTCCCCAGCCTTGCTTCCATCTAGAATAACGTACTGCATACGCTTGGTTAATGCAGCAGGCGCTACTCACACACAACTGATTCCCAAGCAAAGGGTAATAAATCTCTTGCCTGAACTTTTATCAATTGTCCATTTTGGTCATTTACAATTACTTTTATATCAGGACAATATTCTAATAACATCTGTCTACAATTTCCACATGGAGATATTACCGAATTTATATGTTTATCATGAACTGCTACAATCGTATCAAACTCTCGCTCTCCTGCGGAAACAGCCATACCCATTGTTATATACTCGGCACATGAACCGTGTATTCCGTCGCAATTTACACCTTTATATATGTTACCGTTTTTACATAGCAAAGCACAACCGACTGTATGATTGTATATACCATCATCAAAATTCTTTTCCAATACACCTAAACCTATCTCAATAAGTTTATTATCTATTTCATTTATATTGAAAATCTCCATATGATTATCCTTTCAAGTTGTAATTTTGTAAGTCAATGATTCTTTAATATCTATGTTTCTTTTGTGATTTTTCTACCCTCTTCATATGCTTTTTGTTGATTGGTTTTTCATTCTTTAAGCTTTTAGAATAATTATCTCTTTTTTCAGATATTAATACATAATAATCATCTTCTTGAATGATTCGTACGCCTCCAAAAACATTTTCCATCTTATTCTTGTACCATTCCAATCTCTTTACTACGACAACCACCTTCCCATTTAAAGCAAGGTACTTTTTTCCTTCTTCTATAAAATGCTTTGCTACGGAGAAATCAGTATGATATGGTGGATTAGAAAGAATTAACGTAAAATCCTTTTCCATAATATTACCAAATCCATTCGACTCTCTAATATTAATACTATCAAGTCCATTGAGCTTTGCATTGTTGATGGAACATGTTATTGCCTTTGGGTTAATATCGGCCATGGTAACCTTATCTGCTCCGATTACTTTGGAAATAGCTAATCCAACCACCCCTGTTCCACATCCTAAGTCTAATACCTTATCACTAGATTTTAGTTCTATGTTTTTCAACATAATTGATGTCCCTTTATCAATGCTTTTGGGAGAAAATAAGGTGTCATCCGCTTCAATTAATATATCATTATCCCATATTCTTATATTGTACATATTTTCTCCTTTTCGTAATAGTATGAATATATTACATAGTCATTTCCTTCATCATCTCAAACCATGCAGGCGATATAGAAGTCATTAGAATTTGTGCGCCTGTAGCTAAATCCAAAATCGAGTGGCCTATCATTAATGGCCAAAGCTTTCTCTTCTTGTAATAACTATTTCCTAATACAAGCATTAATGGCAGAAATGATACAAATCTAAACAGAATATGTTTCCAATCGTATAGTAGAGGTATGAAACTATGCTGTAAAGCATAGAAAAATACGGGATACACAATTGAAAGTATCTTGTTGCCTGTATTTTTTTCAATTCCATTTAATGAATAGCCAAAATACAAAGGTAGTTCAGCAAACATTACAGTTATAGGTAATACTATCATATTTCAATATTGACCCCATTATAAGCAATGAAATTAGAAGCAATCTGGTAATCCTCATTGGTCTCTACAGCACGTATATCACCATCATAATACTCGATGATTGCTGATTTTCCTGCAGCTTCTGCAATCAGGTAATGGCAGTAGATCTCGCCAGAGAAATAAATATTGTAATTTCTCAACAACTGTATTGCTTCTTCAACCGATGCCGCATAGTCGAGAACAAGCCTGATCGCAGTCGTCGTATTCAGAGTAACTTTATCCGAATCGTAAGGTGCATCAGCTTCCGGGACGGCAAGTAAGGCAATACATAGACCTTTTTCATTCATTCCATCAAAAGGTAGAAACGGTGTAGCCAAAGCAAGAAAACTATCAATACTCATTCCCTTTGGAAGATTTTTCTCACCATACCCGGCAAAACTTAAGTTAACGGTTGAAACTGATTTGTATCCATTATCGGGAGCGGTAAATACTTGCATAGAGGGAGCATATTCAAAATCGAAATTCCGTCCATAAATTATTTATCCACTCTCGTTTTGAGTAACAAACGCGGTACAGCCATCTCCTGTGACGCCTAAATCAATGGGCAACCCCTTTAAGAGGCGTTTTGTTACATAGCTCTCAATATCGCTATCACTTGTTGCACCTATCTCTAAAAAATCATCGAAGCCATAGTCGCCATAGTATTTCATTTGAAACATACCATAGTCATCCACTTTTTTAAGTGTACTCAATGTTCTCAATTCATTCCAGAAAATAATTATTCCAACAATAACTGTCAGTAAGATTATTCCAAGCACAAATAATCCAGTCCTTCTCAAGGCTTTTATCATGTAAACCTCCTGTAAAAATTATTATAATCCCTTACTGCCTTAGTTACTTTGACATTCTCCTCATTTTAGGAATTATTCTTCATCATTACTATTTATGTAAGCTTGAGTATATGGACATACTTCTATACACTTTCCGCATAATGTTATTTCCTTGTTTATTCTCTCTTTTGCTAGTTGTCGAGCTTTCTTGCGGCATTTTATCGGATCAAAGAGCTCATCTCTATCTGTATCAACGTCCCATAACTTTCCTGATATAGCTTTTCCTGGACACGCCTTAACACATCGGTTACAGTCTCCGCAGATTGATTTTGTAATGGGTACTCCATAATCCAGCTCCATGTTTGTGATTATGGAAGTTAACCGAATAGCAGAGCCATATTTCTTGGTTACAAAAAGAGCACTTCTTCCTATCCATCCTAAACCGGCTAATGTTGCAACCATTTTATGTGGTATCTCAGTTCTGTGATTACCAAATTCCTTAACAAAATAAGTGGCTTGTGCAACGGCATCATATCCCCTGGCTCTAATAAACTGAGCTCCTAGTTCAGCCAAATGATCCAGTTTATTATTTAACGCATTATACTGATTAAAGTATTCAATGTTTGGTCCGTCGTATATCGATCTAATAACATCCTTAGGTATTCTTAGCAGTATCGACACCCCTGAATTCATATTATTTCTTGATACCCCGGATAAATCAGCGAGCCCTACTTGAGAGGCACCGTTCTTTATCAAATAATCCGCAAATTCCCCACGACTTATACCCACAATTCTACCCTCCGTATTAAACCCTGCTAAATTAACGACCTTATGTATATTTTTCTTGTGTTTTTTACAATTGTACCCCAAAAACATTCCATATACAACCATTATATGCCAATCCTAATGTGTCTGTAAAAATTAAAGGTCAATTGAAAAAGTGAATTCCAGTTTGAAAGACTAAATTCTAGAAAGAACTTGGTGAGTAAAAGACTTTTAATAAACACTACTATCTTTAGGTGATTTTTGGTATAATATCTACTGTAAACAGGC
>JAQVQL010000263.1 GCA_028701595.1 Herbinix sp. | reverse complement strand
TGGGTTATAACATCTAAAAAGTTACTGATTAGCTTTAACAACAATATCTTTTCTTCCTCTGAAATTGAATCCATTAATTTGTTGTAGTAATAACTTATTATATTAAGTTCGTTTTTCAAAAACTCCATGCCCTCTGGAGTTATATTCACGGTAACAACTCTTTTGTCAATAGTATCCCTCTGTCTGTTTAATACTCCTCTTTTCTCTAATCTGCCAATAATTCCTGTCGCCGTATTAAGCGGAACCCCAATATATTCTGCAATCTCCGACATAGTGACTCTACCTTTTCTGTATACAAAAAGCAAGGCAAATATCTCATTCTTGGAATAGTCCAAGAAGGTATTATTCCATTGCCCTGGATAGAAAAGTGGCTTAAACTCATCTATGAATTCATACATAAATTCTTCTATGGGTGATGCATCCTTCATATTATCATCCTATTCTATTTTTACTTCTCCCTTCGAAGTATAATTAATTCTACCTCCGAAGTATTTGATTGTCAAGCAATATTTACAGACTAAATAACTTTTCGACGATAATTAAGTAATTGGTTTTGCAGAAATCCTCCTCTTTCCCAAAAAATATTTCCTATGAAATTATTCTCCATGACAATCAAGTCAACTTCATTAACATCTAATATACGAAATTGTTGAATTATTTTATCAACAAGTTGATTTCCTATTCCTTTACTTCGAAATTCAGAATTCACAACTGTATATAATTAATTTAAATTTTTCTATTGTAAATACTTATATATACATACAGGCTGATAATATGAATAAACAAAGCCCCCAGTGAGATAAAACAAACCACTTTATAATCGAGTACGACAAAAGTCAAGGAAATGACAGACAACATTAAGAGGGTTGTATACCATGTTGCATAACCTGCTTTTTCACGAATCCGGATATTTCGTTCATCATTTTCATTAATTTCATACTGTCTTGCTTTTTGGGGGTCATTGTCAATCGTTCTTTTTCTGAGAATGTTAACTACTCCTGCTCCGATAATCCCAGAACCAAATCCTGATAAGACAAAAGGCAGTGTTTGCAATGCTCCATCTGATGCAGGAATAAGGATTTTTAATAGTAATCCGACTGCAAATATTATAATCCCTATATAAAAAATATAAGATTTAGATAGTTTCTTCATTCTTGCTCCTCCTCATAAATAAAGATTTCTTCAATGCTCATGCCAAAATATCTAGCTATTTTAAATGCCAGGATGATAGAAGGATTATACCTTCCGTTTTCAAGCGAGCCAATAGTTTGCCTTGAAACCTCTAATTGGTCGGCTAGCTCTTCCTGCCTAATACCGCGCAGCTTTCGTAATTCTTCGAGTCGGTTTTTCAAATAATTTCTCCTTTCATTATGACAAGTTCACTTTCCATTATAATATCAGAAATTAATCTTAATGTCAAGTAAACCTTCCATGATAATTTATTTTAATCACACCGTCTCGTATACGAAGAACACGGACAAAGTGCTAAGAATAATGCACCATGTCCGTGATTTATTTAGATATTAATATCTTTAATTCTATTCTAAGTAATCTTTTTAATCACTTAATTTTATGGTAGTATTTCCCCAATCATATGGGTCACAGCCCTTCCACCAATCTCAACTCTTTCACCTAGATCCTTGCATTGGATAGTTCCGCCTCTTTGGGATAATTGCCTTGCTAAAAGTTCGATTTTATTTAATCGTTTGCTCCAGAAGGGTATCAAAGTCGTATGGGAGGATCCAGTTACAGGATCCTCGGGTATGCCCGCACCCGGTGCAAAGAAGCGTGATACAAAGTCACAGTTCTCGCCCTTAGCTGTTATAATAAATCCGAATACATTTGTAATCTCATTTAATTTCATAAAATCTGGTCTTAGCTCCCTAAGGGTCTTCTCATTCTCCAGTAGAACCAATAGGTCTCTTGCTATATGGGTCTCCACAACTGAAACACCCAGGGCTTCTTCTAATAGCTCAGGTTTATTGCAGGGCTTAGATGGTCTGGAAGGGAAATTCATGGTATAGAGTCCCTCCTTTCTAGTCACCGTTAGCACGCCACTCATAGTATGAAAATCTACTCTATCCATATCCGTATCCACATAATTCATGAGAACATAGGCACTACCCAAGGTTGCATGACCACAAAGATCGATTTCCACCTCAGGAGTAAACCATCTCAAGTCATAATAGCCTTCTCTTTTTACTAAGAATGCTGTTTCTGGCAAATTATTTTCAAAGGCAATGCTTTGCATCATTTCCTTTGGAAGCCACTCATTAATTAAGCATACTCCGGCAGGGTTTCCATGAAAACGCTCCTCTGTAAACACATCCACTACATAATACACCATATTCTGTTCCTCCCAATATCACAGGTTATAATCACCGCACTACCTACACCATCTAACCTTTCCAGTAATTCCTCATGGGGATGACCATACCGATTATTCTTACCACAGGAAATCAGCGATAACTCCGGCTTGATTATTGAAAGAAACTCCTCGCTTGTGGAATTCTTCGATCCATGGCGAGCCACCTTCATTAGGGTTATGAAAATGATACAATACAACGATGAACACTGTACTCTATTAACGATGAACACGGACACGGTGCTAACGATAATGCACCATGTCCGTGTTCAATTATTTACTAATATACTATTTGGTATATAGATCCACTTAAACCTTTGTAGCTACCATTTTATTCGTAAATCAAAAGATAATGGCGGACGTATTCCAATTCGTTTTTCTCTGTTTATCTCGTAAGAGTTTCCGAGATTACTATTTTAATATGTTCATCGTCATATCCTGCAAGTCGTAACACAATACAATAATTAATATGTTCAACTAAGCGAATTGCTTTAATTACATTTATATCTGGTTGATATTCACGTTTTTCATGGGCTAATTCATTTCTCCATAAATTAGCTGCACTTGCTAAATCAGCAATATTGTCTCCGAACCATTCTAAAAGTATAGGTTTCAAAGCTTTCCAAGTAGAATAGCCTTCATAAGCTTTCATAATTTTTTCTTCAAGCGATACTTGTGGTCTTAATGACTTCTTAAATTTCTCATGCAAGCATATAAACCTAACAGATAATCCTCTTCATCTGTCTCCGGGAATTTAAGAGTAACCTCCGATATAGTTTCCGCAATAGTCTTAACTTTTGCATGCGCTTCTACTTTACTATTAAAAGAGACACATACTACAGTATCTCTATATTGTATATTAAAACTGTACATAGCATCATTAATTCTTGAAAATATAAATTGATCCTGAGAAATAGTTGCTCTTCCTATAGAAGGTATAAAATAATCTAATTCCGGGAATTGTAGTCGCATCTCAGTATATTTGCTATTAAGTTGATAATCATCGATTAAATATTCAATAGATCTTACTTGATTAGCAAGAGCAACGTTTTTAGCTTTTTCCCCTTCAATGATCATACCATCATTTGATAGTGGAACACTCAATTTGTAAAGAGTGTTACCCCCTGACCTCATTCCAAATCTTTGCCCAATAATCTTTTCCAAATTGTCTGGAAGCTCAACAGGTTTCATTCCTAAATAAATGATAATCTTTTCATCTTCCTGATCATAGCAAAATGGATAATCATTTCCACAAATTGTAGTACTTCCATTTACTGATTGATTCATAATATTCTCCCATCTTTTAATGAGTATACTTGTCCTATAATCTTATAAAACTCTATTAAAAAATTATATCTCCTCATAAACATTACCACATTTGAT